>QUBV01000113.1 GCA_014338185.1 Lysobacterales bacterium
GCGGCCGTCTTGGCGGCAGCGCCCGGCCGCGCCGCGCGGGCCGTGGCGGCACCCTTGCCGGCACCCTTGCCGGCACCGTTGGCCGGCGCCTGGACCGTGTTCCGGCGTGCCTTGCGATTTGTCACCGAAGTGCGTGTCTTCATTGAAAAAAATGCCCGTGGCCTGCTATCCTGCGCGGGCCAGTTGCGTCGCTGCGTCCCCCATCCGCGGGAGGCCGCAGCTTGATTGACGCACCCGCCCATCACATCCCTGTGTCGGCGCATGACCGAGAGCTCCCGTGGAGCGACATGCGCAACCGCAGCCGCGATCGTAGTGGGTCGAGTCGCAAATTGCGCGTCGTCCGAAGGTCGGCGCGGAGCTGCGGGCGGGCAGCAACCCCAACCCGGGCCGGCGCGCGGAAGCGTCGGCATTTCGACAAGACGGGCGCACCTGCCGCCGTCGACCCGCGAAACGCGGGGCCGCGCAGCGCGAACCACGCGCAGCGCCGACGACAGTCGAGCGCCGACAAGGAAACACGACAATGAAACGCATGTTGATCAACGCGACTCAGCGGGAAGAGTTGCGCGTGGCGATCGTGGATGGCCAGAACCTGTACGACCTGGACATCGAGATCCCGTCACGGGAACAAAAGAAGGCCAACATCTACAAGGCGCGCATCACCCGCGTCGAACAATCCCTCGAAGCCTGCTTCGTCGACTACGGCGCCGACCGCCACGGCTTCCTGCCGCTCAAGGAAATCTCACCGCAGTACTTCGCCGCGGGCGTCAATCCCAACAAGGCGGGCATGCGCGAACTGCTCAAGGAAGGGCAGGAACTGGTGGTGCAGGTCGAGAAGGAGGAGCGCGGCAACAAGGGCGCGGCGCTGACCACCTTCATCAGCCTGGCCGGCCGCTACATGGTGCTGATGCCCAACAACCCCAAGGCCGGCGGCGTGTCGCGCCGGATCGAGGGTGAGGATCGGGCCAACATCAAGGAAGCACTCGACCACCTCAACGTGCCCGACGAGATGGGCCTGATCGTGCGCACCGCGGGCCTCGGCCGCGACGCCGAGGAACTGCAGTGGGACCTCGACTACCTGCTGCAGCTGTGGAAGGCGATTTCCGAGGCCGCGCAGTCGCGCCACGCGCCGTTCCTCATCTATCAGGAATCCAAGCTCATCATCCGCGCGCTGCGCGACTACCTGCGCAACGACATCGGCGAGATCCTCATCGACCACGAGGAGCTGTACCAGGACGCGCGCGAGTTCGTGCAGCAGGTGATGCCCAACAACCTGCGCAAGCTCAAGTTCTACCAGGACACCACGCCGCTGTTCTCGCGCTTCCAGATCGAGTCGCAGATCGAGAACGCGTTCGAGCGCACCGTGCGCCTGCCCTCGGGCGGCTCGATCGTGATCGACCAGACCGAGGCGCTCACCGCGATCGACATCAACTCGGCCAAGGCCACCAAGGGCAGCGACATCGAGGAAACCGCGTTCAACACCAACTGTGAGGCGGCGGTGGAGATCGCGCGCCAGCTGCGCATCCGCGACGCGGGCGGCCTCATCGTGATCGACTTCATCGACATGGACAGCCCGCGCCACCAGCGCGACGTCGAGGACAAGCTCAAGGACGCGCTCAAGCTCGACCGCGCGCGCGTGCAGATCGGCCGCATCTCGCGCTTCGGCCTGCTGGAGATGTCGCGCCAGCGCCTGCGCCCGAGCCTGGGCGAATCCACCCAGGTGGTGTGTCCGCGCTGCGAAGGCCATGGCCGCATCCGCAGCGTCGAATCGCTGTCGCTGTCGGCGCTGCGCCTGGTCGAGGAACACGCGATGAAGGACAGCACCGGCCAGGTGCTGGTGCAGGCGCCACCGAGCGTGGCCAACTTCCTGCTCAACGAAAAGCGCAAGCAGCTGAGCGAAATCGAGGCGCGCCACGACGTCAACGTGATCGTGGTCGCCGACGACAAGCTGGAAACGCCGCACCTGGAGATCCAGCGCCTGCGCGCCGCCGATATCGGCGACGAGGTCAAGCCCAGCTACCAGCGCACCACGCCGGTCGCGGCCACGCCGCTGCCGACGATGCTGCGCCCGAGCGAGGAGCCCGAGGCGCCCGCGGTGGCCGGCGTGGTGCGCGCGACGCCCGCGCCCGAACGCCCCG
>QUBV01000065.1 GCA_014338185.1 Lysobacterales bacterium
GCGTCGCCGCGCGCGCTTCGTGCTGTGCGGCGGCCACGACCACTGGAGCGCGACCACGATCGACCGCGTCCACCGGATGGTGCGTCTCGCCCAGGGCGACTTCGCCTTGCAACCGGCACACGCGGGCCAGGCCCAGTGCTCCTTCAGCGTGCCGCTGTTCTGACTGGCCATGGCGCAACTGGCGACCACGCAACGATGGCTGGCCTCGGCGATGCTGCTGCTCGCCGCGGTCGCGCTGATCGCGGCGTACCGCAACAGCGTGCCACCGGCGGCGCTGTGCACGAGCTCCCTGCTCACCGGCGATGGCGCCACCCGCATCGGCATACCGATGCGCTTGATCCCGGCCGCGGGCGCGAACGAGCTCGAACTGCACCATCGCTTCGATGCCCCGACCGGAACGACGCGCAGCGCGATCTACCTCAGCCATGTGGCGCCGTTCTACACGCTCGTACTGAACGGCCGCGACCTCACTCCGATCACCAACCCGCAGCACAGCCAGCCACGCAGTCGCGGCCCGCAGCTGCATGCGGTCGCGGCCGACCTGCTGCGCACCAGCGGCAATGAGCTCACCTTGCGCCTGCCGCTGCGCAGTGCGCTGGGCGACGTGCGCGTGGGCCAGCTGTGCGTGGGGCCATGGGCGGACCTTCACGAGGTGTGGCTCGCCAACTGGTGGCGACAGACCGGCATCGCCGCAGCCAGCCTCGCCATCCTCGTGATCCTCGGCCTCATCGCCACCACGCTGGCGCTGCTGCAGCGGAACATGTCGATGTGGCGCTGGTACCTCGTGTGCGTGGCGCTGGCGGCGGCGCGACTGTGGTACGTGCTCAGCACGACGCTGCCGATCAACGCCATCGCATGGCGCGCCTTGTCGGACCTGTGCGTGCTGCTGTTCATCTACGCCATGTATCGCCTGCTGCTGCAGTTCTGGTCGGTGCGCGCGCATCGCTGGAGCAACCTGCTGCTGGGTGCGGCGATCGTCGCGCGCGCGGTGATGACATGGACCGACAGGATCGGCTCGGCCGGGCCCGAGATGCTGTACTGGGGCTGTGTGGCGCTCATCGCGGGCACGCTGGTGATCGAGGTCAGCGTGCGCGCGCGGCATGCGCCGCTGGGCGAGCGCGTGATCCTGCGCTGGGCGCTCGGCTTCGCGCTGTCCTGCGGCCTGGTGGAGACCGGCAGCAAATACCTGTTCCCGCTGCACGCGACGATCGGCATCTACCCGCTCGGCATCACCGTGCTCATCGCGATGATCGGCTTCCTGCTCGCGCGCCGCGCCAGTGCCGGCGCCCGCCTGCTCGCGCAGGCCACGCGCGTGCTCGGCCAGCACCTCGATGACGCGCTGCCCAACAGTCCCGCCGGTGGCTCGCAGGCATGGGCGCGGGTGTCGAGCGAACTTGCACAGGAAGAGCGCCAGCACATTCTCGGCGTGATCCAGCAGGGCTTTGGCGCGCGCATGCTCGCGGTACTCGCGCGCATCCAGCGCGAGCATCCCGACTCGCCGCTGAGCACCGACATCCATCGCGCGCTGCTCGACCTGCGGCTCATGATCGATGCGGTGGACGAGTCCTGCCAGTCGCTGGGCGGGGCGCTGGACACGTTGCGCCAGCGCATGGCGGGTTCGCTCACCGCCGCCGGCATCACCGCGCACTGGAACGTCGAGGCACTCGCCGATCGCCAGATCGCCAGTCGCCGCCGCCTGGCCGAACTGTTCCGTTGCCTCGAGGAACTCATCAGCAACGTGATCCAGCATGCACAGGCGAGCACCTTGCGGGTGGAGGCCGCGATCCACAACGGCATGCCCATGCTCAGCGTGAGCGACGATGGCCACGGCCTTGGGCCTGCGCAGCGCGGCGGCCGCGGCCTGCGCAATGTCGAACTGCGCATGCAGGCGCTCGAAGGCAGTTTCACGATCGCTGCCGGCAGCGACGGCCGCGGCACCTGCGCGCGGCTGAGCTGGCCACGCCTGTGACGACGGCGTGCGCCGGCCGGACCGGGTCGCGTCGTCCGTGCGACCTGCGCGGCGCGTGCGCAAAGTCCGGTTTCACTGACCCGCCATCGACTAACATCGCGGCGGCAAGCGCACCGTGGACATCCGCGGGCGCCCGCACCGCCCACCACAAGGATGGAACGCCCATGCGCATGCCCCGCCCTGTCTGGATCCTGCTCGCCGCGTTGGCTGTGGCACCGCCGCCCGGCCGCGCCGCGATCGTGATCGACCTGTCCTACGTGGACACCGGCTCGCTCCAGTACCAGCGTTTCAAGTCCTTCGTCGATGCCGCGGTCGCCGGCAATCCCGGCTATGCCTTCGCCGCAGCCGATGCGGCGCTCATGTACAAGCTCACCGGCCAGGCCCAGTACGCGACGCTGGCGGTGCAGATGGTCGAGGCGCAGGTCGCGGCGGCCGAAGCGGCCATCATCGCGGGCGATCGTCCCGAAATATCGGGCGACAGCTACCTGCACGTGGGGCCGATGATCGAGGACCTCGCCCTCACCTACGACTGGTGCGCGGGCCACGTCAGCACCAGCCAGCGCACGCGCTGGGCGAGCTATGCGCAGCAGGCGGTGTGGAACGTATGGAATCCGACCCAGGCGCAATGGGGCGGACACCCGTTCCCGTGGAGCGGCTGGGGCGTGAACGATCCGGCCAACAACTACCACTACAGCTTCCTGCGCGCGACGCTGTACTGGGGCCTGGCCAGCAACGACAGCAACTGGCTCGACCTGCTGCACGACGCCAAATGGCCCGCGCAACTGGCCTACACCGCAGGCATCCCCGGTGGCGGCAGCCAGGAAGGCACCGGCTATGGGCTGTCCCATGGCACCCTGTTCGAGCTGTACCGGGTGTGGCGCGACTCACGCGGCGTGGACATCGGCAACCAGAACGCGCATGTGCGCGACAGTATCAGGTGGTGGATCCACGCCACCGTGCCCACGCGCGACCGGGTGGCCGCGATCGGCGACCAGGCCCGCGTGTCCGAGCCGGTCATCTACGACTACCACCGCAAGCTCATGCTGCAGGCACGCAGCGTGAGCAACGATGCGGCCGCGCGCGATGATGCGGCGTGGTGGCTGCAGGTCATCTCCAACCAGGACATGGAGAGCGGGTTCAACTACCGCTACAACCTGCTGCCCGCCGGCAGCGGCGGCACGCCCCCCGCGCAGCTGGTCTACCACGCGCCCGGCACCGGCCAGCTGTTCGCGCGCACGGGCTGGGACACCGGCGCGCTGTGGCTCAATTTCTCCGCCGGCCCGTACGTGCAGAGCCACGCCCACCAGGACCAGGGCTCGTTCACACTGTTCCAGGGCGACTGGCTGGCGGTCACCGAAAACATCTGGACCCACAGCGGCATCCAGCAGGGCACCGACACGCACAACGTGTTGCGCTTCGAACACGCTGGCAGCATCGTGCCGCAGCGGGTCGAGACCCAGTCCACGCTCGCGGTCACCCCGGGTGCCGGTGGCAACGTGCACGCGGTCGCCGACCTCACGCCCGCGTACGACGGCGATCCCGCGGTCGGCAACTGGCAGCGCACGATCGACCTGGTCGGCCGCACGCTCACCGTGAGCGACGCCTTCACGCTCGGCAGCGGCGTGAGCGCGACCTTCCAGGTCAACACCCCGGCGCAGCCGATCATCGACGGCCTCACCGCCACGGCGGGCGCGCTCAGGATCCGCGTGCTGTCGCCGGCCAACGCCACGCTGAGCGCGCTGGACTGGACCACGCGCAGCGACGCCAACGAGACCTACCACAGCGGCTGGCGCCTGGACATTGCCGGCGGCAGCAACGGCTACGTGGTCGAGCTCAGCACCAGTGATGTGATCTTCAGCAACGGCTTCGACGGCACCTGAGCGCGCCTGCGTTTCCGCCATGGGACCGGCCACGCGCGCCCAGGCGCGAGGTCGCCCCCATGGACCCGGCCCGCATAACGGGGTCAGCGCACGCCGGTTTCGTTGCGCGCGATCACGAGGCGCTGGATTTCGCTCGTGCCTTCGTAGATCTCGGTGATCTTGGCATCGCGGAAGTAGCGCTCCAACGGCAGTTCCTTCGAATAGCCCATGCCGCCATGGATCTGCACGGCCTGATGCGTCACGAACATCGCGGTCTCGGATGCGAACAGCTTGGCCACCGAGGCCTCGGTGCTGAAGCGGCCGTTGTTGCGCTCGGCCTCCATCTTGGCGAAGGCCGCGCGCAGCACCAGCAGCCTGGCGGCGTCGAGGCGGCACTTCATGTCGGCGATCTTGGCCTGGATCATCTGGAACGAACCGATCGGGTGGCCGAAGGCCTTGCGCTCACGCACCCACGCCAGGCTCGCCTCATAGGCCGCGCGCGCCAGCCCCACCGCCTGCGAGGCGATGCCGATGCGGCCCGCATCGAGCACACCCATCGCGATCGCGAAGCCCTTGCCCTCCGGCCCGAGCATGTCGCTGGCCGGGCACACGTAGTCGTTGAACTCGATCTCGCAGGTGGCCGAGGCGCGGATACCGAGCTTGGGTTCGCTCTTGCCGGCGTGGAAGCCCGCGCGCGTGGTGTCGATGATGAAGGCCGACACGCCCTTGGCGCCCACGCCCGGCGTGGTGATCGCGAACAGGATGATGTAGCGCGCCACCGGCCCCGAGGTGATCCAGCTCTTCTTGCCATGGATGACCCAGTCGCCCGCGGCGTTGCGGGTCGCACGCGTGTGCATCGCCGAGGCATCCGAACCCGACTGCGGTTCGGTGAGCGCATAGGCACCGATCGCCTCGCCGGTGGCGATCGCACGCACGTACTTGTGCTTCTGCTCCTCGCTGCCGTACTTGAGGATGCCGTTGCAGTACAGCGAGTTGTTGACCGACATGATCGTCGAATGCGCGCAGTCGGCCGCCGCGATCTCGATCATCGCCAGCGCGTAGGCGATCGTGTCCATGCCGGCGCCACCGTACTCGTGCGGCACCTCGATGCCCATGAGGCCGAGCTGGCCCATCTCGCGGATGTTGTCGAGCGGGAACTCGCCGCTGGCATCGAGCGCAGCGGCGCTCGGCGCAATGCGTCGTTGGGCGAAATCGCGCGCGATCGCCTGGATCGAAAGCTGGTCGTCGGTGGGATTGAAATCCATCGCGGTGTCCATCACGGTTGCGGGCAAGCGCCCATTCTAATGGTTCCGTCGCGCCGGCCGCTGCCCGGGCGCAGGCGGCGGGAGCAGGCAATCGGCTAAGGTGGCGGTCCCTCCCCTGTCTCCGCCGCGATGCTCCAGTTCGGTCCGTTCTCCTCCGCCACCCTCGCGCTGGTGTTCGGCGCATTGATCGCCTGGCGCGTGCCGCATTGGCTGTTGCGCGATGCGCCGGCCGGGCAGCGCACGAGCTGCGCCGGACTGGTGTTCGATGCAGCACTGGTCGGCCTCGTGGCCGCGCGCATCGGCTTCGTGCTGCGCTGGTGGCCCGACTACCTCGCCGCGCCGTGGTCGCTGCTGGCGATCGGCGACGGTGGCTTTGCGCCGTGGCTCGGACTGCCGGTGGCCATTGGCTTCGCGTTGTGGCGCACGCACGCCCACGCGCGGCGCGTGCTGCGACGCCCGCTGCTGCTCGCGCTCGCGGCCGGCTGCTGCGGCTGGCTCACCGCACTGGGTGCGTTCACGCTGCTCGCAGGTCCGCCACCGGCCCTGCCCGACCTCGCGCTCACCACGCTCGACGGCGCGCCCGCGTCGCCCATGGCGCAGCACGGGCGCCCCGTGGTCATGAACCTGTGGGCCACCTGGTGCCCGCCATGCCGGCGCGAGATGCCCGCGCTCACACGTGCCGCGGCGAGCCACCCCGAAGTCGCCTTCCTGCTCGTCAACCAGGGCGAAGACGCCGCGACGGTGCGCGACCATCTTGCGCGCGAACGGGTCGATTCGCGCCACGTGCTGCTCGATCCGCAACAGCGGGCGATGCGCGCGACCGGCGCGCGCGGCCTGCCGACCACGTTGTTCTTCGACGCCAACGGCCAGCTGGTGGATTCGCACGTGGGCGAACTCAGCGCCGCGCGCATCCACAGCATCCTGCGACGCCACTTCGGCCTCACGGCGCTCCGGCCGGCGCAGTGAGGTGCGCGTCACGCTCGCCCGGGTGCAGTCGGGCGAAGTCGCACGGCGGCGTGTGCAGGCGCTGCGCGAGCAGCCATGGCAACAGTTCCGGCTCGCCATACGCCTGCGGCCAGATCACATGGTCGCCTTCGGGATATTCGCTGTAGCGCGGCCTGCCACCCATCGCGCGCAACGCGCGCACCACCGCGCGCGAACCCACCATCGCCCCGCCGTAGCCACGCTCGATGTCGGTGTCATTGTCGCGCGCGCCATGGAATACCCATTGCGGCACGTCGCGGATCGACGCAAGGCCGGCCAGTTCGGTCATGCCCGACATCGGCACCGCGGCGGCAAAGCACCCGGGCCAGGCCTTGAGCGTATCCCACACACCGGTCGCGCCGTCGGACAAGCCGGTCAGGTAGATGCGCCGCGGATCGATCGGCCAGCGCGCAAGCGCATCGGCCACCACCGCGGCCACGCGCCGCGGCGGCCAGTACGCGGCGGTGGTCTGCGGCGCCACGTAGACCAACGCGACACCCCGCGCGCGCGCCGCGTCGACCAGTTCGAACGAACCGTTGCCGCGGCCATCGAGCTGCGCCTGGTTGTCGTTGCCGTCCTGACCGTCGCCATGCAGGAACACGATGAGCGGCAACAGCGCGTGCTTGCCTGGCGCCTGCGTGCGCACCGCGCGATAGGGCACGTGCTGCGCATCGCTCGTCCAGTACCGGCCGAGCTCGGCGTCCTCCAGCGGCAGCAGGGGCACGCTGCCGGCTGCACGACAGACCGCCACCAACAGCAATGCTCCGCTCACAAGGGCAACGCGCAGGCCGGTCATGGCACGCAGCATAGCGGGTCGATAGGCAGGTTCCACATTGACGCGCGGCGCGGCGCGGCGCTAGGCTTGCACAAATCTCTATATCAAGATGAAAGGATATACGGTGGATCTGGTCGCGACCTCCGCCCTGCTGCGCCTGCTGTCCGACCCGACCCGGGTGCGGCTGCTCGCGCTGCTCGAACGCGAGGAGCTCACGGTGGCCGAACTGGCGGCCGTGCTGCGGCTGGCGCAGCCGCGCGTATCCACCCACCTGGCCAAGCTCAAGGAAGCCGACCTCGTGCGCGACCGGCGCGCCGGGGTGTCCTCGTACTACCGCTACAACGGCGAACTCGACGCGAGGGAGAACGCGCTGCTGCGCGCGCTGCGCGACAATGTCGACGATGCCATCCTGCGCGAGGACGAACGCCGCCTGCCCGCGGTACTGGCCAAGCGCGCGCGCGCACAGGGTTGGGCCGACACCGTCGCCGGCGACATGGAACGCCACTATTCGCCCGGTCGCACCTGGGAAGCGCTCGCGCGCGCGATGACCCAGCTGGTCGACACCGGCGACGTGCTCGACATCGCCTCGGGCGATGGCGTGCTGGCCGAACTGCTGGCCCCGCGCGCACGCTCGATCCTGTGCATCGACACCAGCGAGCGCGTGGTCGAGGCCGCGCGTCAACGCCTCAGGAACCATGCCAACGTGCAGGTGCGCAGCGGCGACATGCACGCGCTGGATCTGGCCGACGCGGGATTCGACCTCGTGCTGCTCATGCATGCGCTCACCTACAGCCCGCGCCCGGCGCTCGCGCTCGCGGAAGCCGCACGCGTGCTACGGCCCGGCGGCCGCCTGCTCGCTGCCACGCTCGGTCGTCATGCGCACCGCGCGGTGGTCGAGCCGTTCGAACACCGCAATCTCGGTTTCACCACCGATGAATTGCGTGGCCACGCGCGCAAGGCCGGGCTCGAGGTGCTCGCCTGCGAGCGGCTCACGCGCGAGCGCCGCGCCCCCCATTTCGAAGTCCTCAGCCTCCTGGCCCGCAAACCATGACCCTGCCCTACCTCAACCCCGCGCGCGTCGACGCGCTGCACGCCGCGCTCGCGCGCCGCATCCTCGTCATCGACGGCGCGATGGGCACGATGGTGCAGGGTTACCGGCTCGAAGAGGCCGATTACCGCGGCGCGCGCTTCGCCGACCATGGCAGCGACCTCAAGGGCAACAACGACCTGCTCACGCTGACCCGACCGGACGTGATCGGCGCGATCCACGACGCCTACCTCGCCGCCGGCGCCGACCTCATCGAGACCAACACCTTCAACTCGACCACGATCAGCCAGGCCGACTACCACCTGGAGCCGCTCGCGCGCGAGCTCAACGAGGCCGGCGCGCGCCTCGCCCGCGCGCGCTGCGACGCCGCCGAAGCGGCCACCCCCGAGCAGCCACGCTTCGCGATCGGCGTACTCGGCCCCACCAGTCGCACCGCCTCGATCAGCCCCGACGTCAACGACCCGGGTTTCCGCAACACCAGCTTCGAGGAACTGCGCGTGGCCTATCGCGAGGCCGCGGGCGGCCTCATCGACGGCGGCGCCGACCTGCTCATGGTGGAAACGATCTTCGACACGCTCAACGCCAAGGCCGCGCTGTTCGCGATCGAGGAGGAGTTCGACGCGCGCGGCGCGCGCGTGCCGGTGATGATCTCGGCCACCATCACCGACCTGTCCGGGCGCACGCTGTCGGGCCAGACCACCGAAGCGTTCTACGCCTCGGTGCGCCACAGCCGCCCGCTCGCGGTCGGCCTCAACTGCGCCCTCGGCGCCACCGAACTGCGCCAGTACGTGGACATGCTGGCCAAGGTGGCCGAGTGCCACGTCAGCGCGCATCCCAACGCCGGCCTGCCCAACGCCTTCGCCGAGTATGACGAGACGCCGGAGCAGATGGCCGCGGCGCTGGGTGAGTTCGCACGCGCCGGCCTGGTCAACTTCATCGGCGGTTGCTGCGGCACCACGCCCGCGCACATCCAGGCGATCGCAACCGCGGTGGCCCGCGTGGCACCACGCGCCCTGCCTGCCAGCTTCGCCCAGGCCGCCTGATCCGCCACCTGCCACGTCGTTCGATCCTCCCCCATGACCACCACGCCCCGCTACACGCGCCTGTCCGGCCTCGAGCCGCTGGTGCTCACGCCGCAGATCCTGTTCGTCAACGTCGGCGAGCGCACCAACGTGACCGGCTCGGCCCAGTTCAAGAAGCTCATCAAGGAAGACCGCTACGCCGAAGCGGTGGAAGTGGCGCGCCAGCAGGTCGAGAACGGCGCGCAGATCCTCGACGTCAACATGGACGAAGGCCTGCTCGATGCGCAGGCGGCGATGGTCAAGTTCCTGCGCCTGATCGCCGCCGAGCCCGACATCGCCCGCATCCCCGTGATGATCGACTCGTCCAAGTGGGAGGTGATCGAGGCCGGCCTGCAGTGCCTGCAGGGCAAGGGCGTGGTCAATTCGATCTCGCTCAAGGAAGGCGAAGGCCCGTTCCTGGAGCAGGCACGCAAGATCCTGCGCTACGGCGCCGCGACCGTGGTGATGGCATTCGACGAACAGGGCCAGGCCGACAGCGTGGCGCGCCGGCTGGAGATCTGCGAGCGCTCGTATCGCCTGCTCACCGAGCGCATCGGCTTCCCGCCCGAGGACATCTTCTTCGACTCGAACATCTTCCCGATCGCCACCGGCATCGAGGAACACGCCGACAACGCGGTCAACTTCATCGAGGCCGCGCGCGAGCTCAAGCGCCGCTTCCCGCTGTCGCACATCTCCGGCGGCGTATCCAACGTGTCGTTTTCGTTCCGCGGCAACAACGTGGTGCGCGAAGCGATCCACTCGGTGTTCCTGTACCACGCGATCAAGGCCGGCATGGACATGGGCATCGTCAATGCCGGCGCGATGCCGATCTACGACGACCTCGATCCGGAATTGCGCGAGCGCGTCGAGGACGTGGTGCTCAACCGCCGCAGCGACGCCACCGAACGCCTCATGGAGATCGCCGAACGGCACAAGAAGGGCGGCCGCGACAAGGACGCGACCGCGACGCTCGCGTGGCGCGAGCTGCCGGTGGCCAAGCGCCTCGAGTACGCGCTCGTGCACGGCATCGACCAGTACGTGATCGAGGACACCGAGGAAGTTCGCAAGGGTGCGGCCCGCACGCTCGACGTGATCGAGGGCCCGCTCATGGACGGCATGAACGTGGTCGGCGACCTGTTCGGCGCCGGCAAGATGTTCCTGCCGCAGGTGGTCAAGTCCGCGCGCGTGATGAAGAAGGCGGTGGCCTGGCTGCTCCCGTTCATGGAAGAGGAGAAGAAGCGCACCGGCGAGGTCGGCAAGCCCAACGGCAAGATCGTCATGGCCACGGTCAAGGGTGACGTGCACGACATCGGCAAGAACATCGTCGGCGTGGTGCTCGCTTGCAACAACTTCGAGGTGGTCGATCTTGGCGTGATGGTACCGACGCAGAAGATCCTCGACACCGCGATCGCCGAGCACGCCGACATGATCGGCGTGTCCGGCCTCATCACGCCTTCGCTCGAGGAGATGACCCACGTCGCCAAGGAAATGGCGCGCCAGAACTTCAAGATCCCGCTGCTGATCGGCGGCGCCACCACCTCGCGCGCGCACACCGCGCTCAAGATCGAGCCGCACTACGAAACCGCCTGCGTGTGGGTCAAGGACGCCTCGCGCGCGGTCGGCGTGGCGCAGTCC
Source organism: Lysobacterales bacterium (assembly GCA_014338185.1). Lineage (GTDB taxonomy): Bacteria > Pseudomonadota > Gammaproteobacteria > Xanthomonadales > Rhodanobacteraceae > Dokdonella_A. The sequence goes on from QUBV01000065.1 coordinate 10,597, forward strand.
CTGGTCAGCAAGGAACTCGTCGACGGTTTCCTCGCCAAGGTGCGCAGCGAATATGCCGAGGTGCGCGAGCGCTACAAGCACCGCGGCGGCAACAAGAAGCTGGTGACGCTGGAGCAGGCCCGCGCCAACGGCCTGGTGCTGGACCTGGCCGACTACGTGCCACCAGTGCCACGCCATCCCGGCATCACCGTGTTCGACGACATCCCGCTCACCGACCTGCTGCCCGTGGTGGACTGGACGCCGTTCTTCCAGGCCTGGGAACTGCACGGCCACTATCCCGCGATCCTCACCGATCCGGTGGTCGGTGCGCAGGCCAGCGAACTGTTCCGCGACGCGCAGAAGATCCTGCAACGCATCATCGACGAGAAGTGGCTGCGCGCGCGCGCGGTGATCGGCTTCTGGCCTGCCGCGCGCGTCGGCGACGACATCGAACTGCGCAACGGCGAGGAACGCGTGATGCTGCATCACCTGCGCCAGCAGGCGGAAAAGCCGGCCGAGCGTCCCAACCTGTGCCTGTCCGACTTCATCGCGCCCAGGGACAGCGGCGTGTCCGACTGGATCGGCGGCTTTGCGGTGACCGCCGGACTCGGCATCGAGCCGCACCTGGACCGCTTCCACGCCGACAACGACGACTACTCGGCGATCATCCTCAAGGCCCTGGCCGACCGCCTGGCCGAGGCCTTGGCCGAGTACATGCACCGCGAGGTGCGCACGCGGTACTGGGGCTATGCGCCCGACGAGGCACTCGACAACGAGGCGCTCATCGCCGAAGGCTATCGCGGCATCCGCCCGGCGCCCGGCTACCCGGCCTGCCCCGACCACACCGAGAAGGCGACCTTGTTCCGCCTGCTCGACGCCACCGCGCGGGTCGGCATCGAGCTCACCGAGGGCTTTTCGATGTATCCGGCCGCGGCGGTCTCGGGCTGGTACTTCTCGCATCCGCGCAGCCAGTACTTCGTGGCCGGCCGGCTCACGCGCGACCAGGTCGAGGACTACGCGCGGCGCAAGCGCTGGACCGTGGCCGAGGCCGAACGCTGGCTGTCGGCCAACCTCGACTACGACCCCGACTGAGGTCCGCGCACCCGCGCACGCTGCGGTCCGGTACCGGGTGCCACACCGTGGCCCGGCGCGCATGCGCGGTGCTGCGCTAGACTCACGCGCGCGCCACGACGGCGTGATCGGTGGAGGCATGCATGGACATCGCCCGCGACGAGGTGTTGCGGCTGGCGCTCGCCCATCGGCTCGACGCAGGTCGCACGCGCGCACTGTTCGCGCTGGCCTGCCTCGACCGCCCGCCCTCACCACCGGCCCTGCTGCTGCAACGTGCGCTCGCCGCGCTCGCGGCGCTGCTTGTGGGCCTGGGCGTGGTGTTCCTCGTCGCCGCCAACTGGCACGAGATCGGGCGCTTCGCCAAGTTCGGCGGCGTCGCCGCGCTCGTGCTGCTGGCCGGCGCGGCGGCATGGGCGCGGCCGGGTCCGATGCGCGCACCGCTCGCGCTGCTGGCATTGCTCGCCAGCGGCGCGCTGTTCGCGCTGCTCGGCCAGACCTACCAGACCGGCGCCGATCCCTGGCAGCTGTTCGCGCTGTGGGCCGTGCTCACCCTGCCGCTCGCGCTCGGCGCACGCTCGGACCTGGTGTGGAGCGCGTGGGTCATCGTCGCGATGGCCGCGATCGCGCTGTGGCTGCATGCGTGGTCGGGCCAGCGCTGGTTCGCAACGCAGCCACAACTGCTGGCACCGCACCTGCTGGCCTGGACTGGGCTCATCGCGACCGTGGCCCTGCTCGGGCCCGCGCTGGTGCCGTGGACCGGTGCCGGCCGCTGGTCGCTGCGCATCGCGGCTCTGCTCGCCGCCACCCACATCACCATCGCCGCGCTGGGCGGCCTGTTCGCAGCCAGGCTGTCGCTGCTGTATCCGCTCGGTCTGCTCACGCTCGCCGCAGGTGCGTGGCCGTTCACGCAGCGCCGCGCATTCGACCTGCCGATCCTGGCCGGGCTCGCGCTTGCGCTCGACACGCTCATCGTGTGTGGCGTCGGCCGCGCGCTGCTCGATTCGGCGCGCCACGATCCGGTCATCGAAACGCTCGTGCTCGGTATCGTCGCCGCGGGCCTGCTCGCGGCGAGCGTCACCGCGCTGCTGCGCCTGCGTGCGCTGCGGATGGTCGACCATGACTGAGTCAGACACCGGCGCACTGCTCGCGCGAGCGCATGCGGCAGGCGTGATCGAACCCGGCACGAGTCCAGCGGCGCCCGAACCGGCGCGCCCGTGGCCGATCATCGTGCTCACCGCCTGTGGCGCCTGGCTCGCCGCGGTGCCGCTGGTGGTGTTCGTGGCCTTGCTGCTCAAGGATGCGCTCGAGCACGGCGGGGCGCTCGTGCTCGGCGCCGCCGCGATCGGCGCCGCCGTGTGGGTGCTGCGCCGGCAACGCCTCGGCTTGTTCGTCGAACAACTGGCGGTGCCAGTGCTGCTGGTGGGTCTGTCCCTGCTCGGCTGGGGCGTGTACGACCTGTTCGACCTCGACGGTTCCGCGATCCCGTTCGCGGTCACGGCGCTGGTGGCGCTCGCATGCGCGGTGCTCATCGAGCAGTCATGGCTGCGCACGGTCTTGGCTGCGCTCGCCGCGGGCCTGCTCGGCTTCGGCCTGGCTGTCGACGACGACTACGCGGTCACGATCGCGGGCCGCAGCCAGCGCATCTGGATCGCCTGGCACCTCGTGCTGCTGCCTGGCGCCATCGCCGCGCTGCTGCCGCCGCAACGCGCCCGGCTGCAGGTCGCGCTCGATGCGCTCAGCGACGGTTGGCTCGCGCTGACCGCGGCGGCGCTCGCCTTCATCTCCGGACGCAGCTTCCTGTTCGGCGCGGGCCTGGGCCCGGACACGCGGACCATGGACTGGAGCCAGGCCGGCTTCGAAGGCGTCACCCCGGTCGCGGGATCGGTCGTGCTGGCACTGGCGGCGCTGGCCTGGCTCGCGCGCGGCCAGCCGCTGTCGCGACTGCCCGTGCTGGCGCCGGCCGGCTGTGCCGCGCTGGTACTGGCTGCGGCCAGCCCGACCTTCGGTGGCGCACTGGCGATCGGCGCGATCGCGGTCGTGGCGCGGCGCTGGCGCCTCGCGCTCGCCGCCGGCCTCGCCGCGTTGTGGATCATCGGCGCGTTCTACTACCAGCTGCAGTGGACGCTCACGACCAAGGGCGCGCTGTTGCTCGCGCTCGGCGCACTGCTCGCGCTGGGCGCGGGCCTGCTGCGCCCACCACGCGCCGCTGCGCATGCGCGTGCGACCACCCCGCCACACCCGCGCACGCTGCGGGACTGGGCGCTGCTGGGCAGCAGTGCGCTCGTGCTCATCGTTGCCGCCACCGCGATCATCCAGCGCGAACATGTCATTGCCCATGGCAGCGCGCTGTTCGTGCGCCTCGCACCGGTGGATCCACGCTCGCTCATGGCCGGCGACTACATGGCGCTGCGCTTCGAGCTGCCGGACGGCCTGCCCGAGCACGGCTTGGGCCTGCAGCGCCCGCGCGTCGCGGTCACACGCGATCGCGCAGGCCTGGCCACGGCCATGCGCGTGCTCGACCACGGCGAGGATCCGCGCGCCGACGAGGTGGCATTGCCACTCACGCCCACACGCCAGGGCTGGACCCTGGTGAGCGATGCCTGGCATTTCCGCGAAGGCGAAGCCGAACGCTGGAGCCACGCGCGCTTCGGCGAGTTCCGGGTCCTGCCCGATGGCTCGGCCCTGCTCGTGGGCCTGCGCGACGAGCGCCTTGCACCGCTGTAGCGGCTGGCGTGGCCGTCGAACTCAGCCGGCCTGGGTCGGTCCCTGCCCGCCCACGGCCCCGGCCGCGCTGCGCGGACGCATCGACAGGTTGTACAAGGCCACGAACAACGGAAACGCGTTTTGGATGATGCCCACCGCGTCGTTCTTGCCCCACACGAAGTAGCCCAGCGTCATCATGCTGCCGACCACCGACAGGTACCAGAACAGGGGCGGCACCGTCACGCGCCGGTGCTTGCGCGTCGCATACAGCTGCACGAACCAGCGTGCGGTGAACAGGCCGGCGCCGAGCAGGCCGATCAGCTTCCACGGCGTGATGACCAGGCCGTGGTAATGCAACAGGACTTCATTCATCGCAGGTCCGCGACAATCCAGTGGCGAAGGGCGCAGCATGCCGCAGCGCGGCTTTCGCGGCAGTTTCCACCAAGGCGCGGCAAGGCGGCAGCACGATGGCCAGGCATTTCAAGGTCGGCGACCACGTCGCCTGGAACTCCGAGGCGGGTCGCGTCAGCGGCCACATCATCGCGATCCATACCACCAACACGCCCTGGAAGGGTTACATCCGCCATGCCAGCCCGGACGAGCCGCAATACGAGATCCGGAGCGACCGCACCGACCACATTGCCTGGCACAAGGGCGCGGCGCTGACCCTGCTGCGCCGCTGAGGCACGCTCACGACGCCGGCGCGCTCGTCACCGGCGGATAGCTGACGCGGTCGCCATCGACGCGCGCGAACGCGGTGAGCCTGTGGGCCCGGCACGAACGTGCCGACAGGATCTCGTACACCGGCACCTCGCGCGCAAGCAGGGCATCGGCCACCAGCGAGCGATGGCAGCGCCACGGCACGGCCTCGGCGCACATGAGCGCGGTGCGCCGCTGCCGGCCGCGCGCGAGCAGCGCAGCGAGCGCCTCGGCAAAGGCCGCGCCCTGCATGTAGTCGGCATACCCGCGAAAGCTCGCGTTGCGCCAGCCGCCATTGGGCGAATCCTTGCGCGCATGGCGCAGTCCACCCAATGCCGGCACCGGCAGGTACTCGATGCCGGCCGCGGGCAGGCTGTGCGCGAGCGCAACGGCGTTGAACTGCGGATTGTGGCGCGAGCGCGGTACGCTGCGGATGTCGGCCACGCACTCGATCGCGTAGGCACGCAGCACCGCCACGAACTCCTCGATCGGCAAGGTCGAGTGGCCGATCGTGAACACGCTGCCGGCCGGCCAGCGGGCCGGCCCATCCGCCTCATGCGCGGCGCGCGCCGCACGCCGGGTCACGCCGGGTGCGCCTCGGAGCGTCGCGCCACCCATCGTGCACCCGCCCGCTAGCCGTGACTGCGTGCGGCCAGCCAGTCGTGGATCGCGGGCGGCACTTCGCGCTGTGCGCGGCCCGACACGTAGATGCCGATGTGGCCGCCACGGAATGCAAGCTGGGTGTAGTCCTTGGTGCCGACATGCTCACCGAGCACGCGCGAGGCGGCCGGCGGCACGAGGTGGTCCTGCTCGGCGAACACGTTGAGCACGGGCATCGTGATGTTGCCCAGGTGCACTTCGCGCCCGCCGATCCTGAGCCCGCCCTTGACCAGCTTGTTGCCTTGGTAGAAATCCTTGAGGAACTGGCGGAACGCCTCGCCCGCCTGGTCGGGCGAGTCGAAGATCCACTTCTCCATGCGCAGGAAGTTCTCCATCTCGACCTTGTTGTCGAGGATGTCGATGAGACCGATGTACTTCTGCTGGTTGAGCCGCACCGGCTTGAGCATGAGGTAGCACAGGTTCATGAGATCGGCCGGCACGTTGCCGAGCGTGTCCACGAACAGGTCCACGTCCATCTGCTGCACCCAGTTCGACAGCATGTTGTCGGGCGTCTGGAAGTCGACCGGCGTCACCATCGTGATGAGGTTCTGCACCTTGTGCGGATGCAGTGCGGCAAAGCACAGCGAGAACGCGCCCCCCTGGCAGATGCCGAGCAGATTGATCTTGCGCACGCGCCGGTGCCGGGCCACCGCATCGACCGCGCGCGCGATGTAACCGTTGATGTAGTCGTCGAGCGTGAGCCAGCGATCGGCGCCGTCCGGATAGCCCCAATCGATCAGGTACACATCCTCGCCCTTGGCGAGCAGGTTCTTGACCAGCGAACGATCATCCTGCAGGTCGACCATGTAGGGGCGGTTCACCAGCGCATAGACGATGAGGATCGGCACCTTCGCAGTCGGCGCGCGCTCGCCCTTGAAGCGGTACACCACCACCTTGTCCTCGCGATACACCTCTTCGCGGGTGGTCACGCCGAAGTCGACGTCATCCATCTGGCGCAGGGTGTCCAGCGCGGCGCCCAGCTTGCGCTGGGTGGTGAGCACTTCGTCCAGTGCCTTGGCGGGTTCGATGCGGATTGCTTGCATGGGTCATGCCCTCGCGCGTCAGCGCTTGCTGCCGCGCTTGCCCTTGGCAGGCGCGTGCTTGGAGCGGGTGGATGTGCGCTTGCCGCCGAGCGAGGCGTCGGCAAACTCGGCGATGCGGGTGGCAAAGCCACCGCGTGCGGCCGCGGCGGCCGCGCGCGGCGCGGCGGTCTTGCGTGCGGCCCGGCCCTTGCCGGCTGGCGCCGACTTGGCCGCCGCCGTGGGTCTGGCGGCACGCGCGCGCGGCGTCGATGCGC
>QUBV01000006.1 GCA_014338185.1 Lysobacterales bacterium
GGGTTCGCCGCGGGCGATCCGACCCGCCACGGCATCGACCTCGCCGGCAAGGCCGGCGACCCGGTGCGCGCGGCCGCAGCTGGCAGCGTGGTCTACAGCGGCAATGGCCTGGTCGGCTATGGCGAACTCGTGATCATCAAGCACGATGCCAGTTACCTGTCGGCCTATGGCCACAACCGCAAGCGCATGGTCAGCGAAGGCGAGCAGGTGCAGGCCGGGCAGGTGATCGCCGAAATGGGGTCGAGCAGCGCCAGCCGCGATTCCTTGCACTTCGAGATCCGCCGCAACGGCAAGCCGGTCAATCCGCTCGATTACCTGCCGCGACGCTGAGCATCGTTCCGTTGCCGCATGCGGCAGCGTAAGCTCGTGGCGTGTCCGTGCTGCCCGACCCGCCTGCGATGCCCGACGACGAGGAACTCGTCGCGTTGTTCGATGCGGGCGAGCCGCAGGACGAGGAAACGCGCAATTCGACCGCGGCCTACCTCGCCGAGATCGGCTTGATCCCGTTGCTCGACGCGCAGCAGGAATGGGCGCTGGCCGAGCGCGTGCAGGCCGGCGATGCGCTGGCGCGGCGCAGCCTGATCGAGGCCAACCTGCGCCTGGTGGTGAGCGTGGCGCGCGGATACGGCGGCCGTGGCGTGGCATTCATGGACCGCGTGGCCGAGGGCAATCTTGGACTGATCCGCGCGGTGGAGCGGTTCGATCCGGCGCGCCGGCTGCGCTTTTCCACCTATGCGGTGTGGTGGATCCGCGAGGCGGTGCAGGCCGCGATCATGAACCAGGGCCGCACCGTGCGCGTGCCGGTGCATGTGTTGCGCGACCTGGCGCAGGTGCTGCGCGTCGAACGCGAGCTGGCCGCGCAACTGGGCACGGCGCCGAGCCTGGAGCAGGTGGCCGCCGCGGCCGGACGCGAGCTGCACGAGGTGACCGCGCTGTTCCAGCTCAGCGAGCGGGTCGACTCGCTCGACGCGCTGGACAGCGGACCGCGCGCGCTCATCGATTTCATGCACGAGCAGGTCGAGGACGAAGGCATCGCCGCGCTGGGTAGCGACGCGCTCGCCGCCTTGCTCGCACGCCTGAGCCCGCGCCAGCGCGAGGTGCTGCAACGGCGTTTCGGGTTGGGCGACCACGCCGCGCAGTCGCTGGCCGAGATCGGTCGCGAGCTGGGCATCTCACGCGAGCGTGCGCGCCAGATCCAGGGCGAGGCCCTGGCGCGCCTGCGCCGGCTCGCGAGCGAGCCGGAGGGCGGGTGCTGAAGCGCGCGGTATCGCTGGCTGCGCCTGACATGTGCTGATCCGTCTGCGTGCTGCCGGCGCGCGCTGCGCCCGCGCATCCGGCCGTGGCCGGGCGCATTTCGGATCTGGGGTGGCGCGCGCTCAGCGCGGATCGGCGGCGCCCGCCAGCATCATCGCGGCCACCACGCGCCGGCCTTCCTCGGCGAGCAGGTTGTAGGTGCGGCAGACGGCCGCGTTGTCCATCACTTCGACGCCGATGCCACGCTGCAGGAGCTGTGCCTGGACGCGTGGCGCGGGGAACACCTGGCGCGCTCCGGTGCCGAGCAGCACGAGTTCGGGACCGAGCGCCGCGATCGCGGCCAGCGCGGCCTCGTCGAGCTGCTCGACCGCCTGCACCGGCCAGTCCTCGACGAGGCGGTCGGGTGCGAGCAGGAAGCTGCGCGTGAGCACGCGGTCGACGATCGTGACCGTGTCGTGGCTGTAGCGGCGGAAGTACAGGTGGCCTTGCGGCAGGTGCTGGTCGAGTTGCATGGATTCAGTGCGCGGGGCAAGCGCGGGTGGGCAGGGCGTGCACGGGCTCTCAGCGCGGCAGGTCGAAGCGCGAGTGCTCGGGATTGCGCCGGTAGAACGAGGCGGTCTTGCCGATCGCCTGCACCACCTCGGCGTTGGCATGCGCGCGCATCGCCTCGATCACCGCGGCGCGCTGTTCGCGCTCGGCGCCGGCCAGCTTGACCTTGACCAGCTCGTGGTGGGCGAGCGCGCCCTCGAACTCGGCCAGCACGGCCTCGGTGACGCCCTTCTGGCCCACCAGCACGATCGGACGCAGTTCGTGCGCAAGACTGCGCAGGTAGCGTTTCTGGGCGGCGGTCAGCGGCATCTGAAGCAGGCGGTGCGGGCAGGAGACGGGAGCGACAGGGTATCATGGCGGATGCCTTCGACCCCGCCACCGGTCCAGTCGCGTTGCCATGGCACTGCCGCGGCGGCTGGTGCGGACGGTGGCCGGAGCACGCGCTGATGGCACGCAGCAAGTCCAGTTCGCGCTGGCTCAGGGAGCACTTCAACGACCCCTACGTCAAGCGAGCGCAGGCCGAGGGCTGGCGTTCGCGCGCGGTGTTCAAGCTCGACGAACTGCTCGAGCGCGACCCGCTGCTGCGACCGGGCATGGTGGTGGTCGACCTCGGCGCCGCCCCCGGCGGCTGGTCGCAGGTGGTGCGTGAGCGCCTCGGCGACAAGGGCCGCGTGATCGCGCTCGACATCCTGCCGATGCAGGGCATCGGCGGAGTCGAGTTCATCCATGGCGACTTCCGCGACGAAGCGGTGCTCGCGCAGCTGCAACAGCTGCTGGGCGGGGCGCCGGTCGACCTTGTACTTTCCGACATGGCGCCCAACATGAGCGGTATGGCCGCGGTCGACCAGCCGCGCTCGATGCATCTGGTCGAACTGGCCGAGGAATTCGCCGCGCAGCAGCTGCGCTCGGGCGGTGCGTTCCTCACCAAGGTGTTCCAGGGCGAGGGGTTCGATGCGCTGGTGCGGCGCTTGCGCGGCGGCTATGAGCGCGTCAGCATCCGCAAGCCCAAGGCGTCACGCGCGCGCAGTCCCGAGGTCTACGCGCTCGCAACTGGCAAGAAAGGTTAGGTTTCCATGGTGGCAGGGTTCGACATCGGCAGGGTGGGTACCGACGGCGGGACCGGCGCATTCATGGTGGGTTCGCGCGTGCTCGGGCAGCGTGTCCCGAAATCCGGGCACTGCAGCCGGCGGCAGGAGATTGCACGATGAACGACATGGTCAAGAACCTGCTGCTGTGGCTGGTGATCGCGGTGGTGTTGCTCACGGTGTTCCAGAGCTTCAATCCGCGCACCACGCAATCGTCCGAGGTGACCTATTCGCAGTTCACCCAGCAGGTGAGCAACGGCGGCGTGTCGGCGGTCACCATCAGCGCCGAGAATCCCGCGCGCGCCACCGCCAAGCTCAAGGATGGCAACACGCTGTGGACGATGGTGCCGTTGGGCGCCAACGACCAGTTCAACGCGCTGCTGGCCAAGAGCAATGTCGAGGTGACCCAGCAACCGCTCGACAGCATCAATCCGTTCCTGCGCATCCTGTTCGACTGGGTGCCCATCCTCATCTTCATCGGCCTGCTGATCTACTTCATGCGCCAGATGCAGGCGGGCGCGGGCGGGCGCGGCGCGATGAGCTTTGGCCGCTCGCGCGCCAAGCTGCAGGGCGAGGACCAGATCAAGGTCACCTTTGCCGACGTCGCCGGCTGCGACGAGGCCAAGGAGGAAGTGGGCGAGCTGGTCGAGTTCCTGCGTGACCCGTCCAAGTTCACCAAGCTCGGCGGCAAGATCCCGCGCGGCGTGCTCATGGTCGGTTCGCCCGGCACCGGCAAGACGCTGCTGGCCAAGGCGATCGCGGGCGAGGCCAAGGTGCCGTTCTTCTCGATTTCCGGCTCCGACTTCGTCGAGATGTTCGTCGGCGTCGGCGCCGCGCGCGTGCGCGACATGTTCGAGCAGGGCAAGAAGCACGCGCCGTGCATCATCTTCATCGACGAGATCGACGCGGTCGGACGCCATCGCGGCGCCGGCCTCGGCGGTGGCCATGACGAGCGCGAGCAGACGCTCAACCAGCTGCTGGTCGAGATGGATGGCTTCGAGGGCAGCGAGGGCGTGATCGTGATCGCCGCCACCAACCGCCCCGACGTGCTCGATCCCGCGCTGCTGCGGCCGGGGCGTTTCGACCGCCAGGTGGTGGTGCCGCTGCCCGATCTGCGCGGGCGCGAGCAGATCCTCAAGGTGCACATGCGCAAGGTGCCACTGGCGAGCGACGTCGATGCGCTCACGATCGCGCGCGGCACGCCCGGCTTCTCGGGCGCGGACCTCGCCAACCTCGTCAACGAGGCGGCGCTGTTCGCGGCGCGCGACAACCGCCGCGACGTCGACATGAACCACTTCGAGCGCGCCAAGGACAAGATCATGATGGGCGCGGAGCGGCGCTCGATGATCATGAGCGAAGACGAGAAGAAGCTCACCGCCTACCACGAGGCCGGCCATGCCATCGTCGGCCTGACCGTGCCCGAGCACGACCCCGTGCACAAGGTCACGATCATTCCGCGCGGGCGCGCCTTGGGCGTGACGATGTTCCTGCCCGAGGCCGACCGCTACAGCCACTCGCGCACCTCGCTGGAAAGCCGGCTGGCGAGCCTGTACGGCGGGCGCGTGGCCGAGGAACTCATCTTCGGCGAGGACAAGGTCACCACCGGCGCCTCCAACGACATCCAGCGCGCGACCCAGATCGCGCGCGACATGGTCACCAAGTACGGCCTGTCGGAGGAACTCGGACCGATGACCTACGCCGAGGAGGAGGACGAGGTGTTCCTCGGCCGCTCGGTGACCCAGCACAAGAACGTGTCGGAGGCGACCGCGCGGCGCATCGACGAGGCCGTGCGCGGCACGATCGACCGCGCCTACGCGCGCGCCAGGGCAATTCTCGTCGACAACCACGCCAAGCTCGAGGCGATGGCGCAGGCATTGCTGCACTACGAGACGATCGACAAGGAGCAGATCGCCGCGATCATGGCCGGCGAGGAACCGCAGCCGCCCAAGGACTGGCAGGGCGGCCACCGGCCCGGCGCGAGCGGCGGCGGTTCGCCGCGCACGGACAAGCCGCCGCTCGGCGATCCGGCGGCGCAGCACTGACGAGACTGCGCCGAGTACCGCCGCGATCGGCCACGAGTGCAGGCATGAGTCGTGCGGCGCTGATCGGTCGCGTCAATGCCGGCCCGTGGCATGGCCGGTGACCGTGGGCACGCTGCAGCATCGGCGCTGGCCGCGATCAGGGTTGCCACACCACGCGTACCTTGTACAGGGTGCCGGGGTTGGCGGGACAATACCCCGAACTATCGAACGCCACGATCACCGCGTACGAGCAGTTGCGCGGGTCGCTGTACGGCAATGGCAGTTCGACGAAAGTGAAGAAGTCGCCCGGCGCGCCACTGGATTGGACAACACCGATTTCCGTCGTCCTCGGGACACCCGGCGCATGGGGGCGCTGACAAGTGCCGTAGAGGTAGGCGCGGATGTCTGCGGTTGCGGAGTCGTCGTTGCCCCACAGGTCCAGGTAACGCAGTTGCACGCCCGCGGGAATCGTCACCTCCGCGGTCGCGATGCGCGCGCCGCCCTCGCCACAGGTCAGGTAGCCCATGCCGGCTGTGGAGTACAGGCCATTGGGACGGTCGACCGTGAAGTCATCACCGGTGATCGTGAATGAATCACCGGCGGTACCGGTGACTGCGACAGGGTCGGTGTCGGCAAACCGGCGTGGCTCGGTGGTGGCGGGGTGGTGGCTCGCGGCGCTGGCCAGCGTGGTCATGAGTCCGGCGCACAACGCACACATGGGCAGGGTCTTCATGGCGATAGTCCTCATGACTCGAAGCTGTCTTTGAAGATCAAATCGGGGTCTCGCATGTGGACGCGGACCTCGCGCACTACCAGGTCCGGGCCGACACATGCGGTGTCGGCGGCGCTGAGCTCGGCCTGCACGTAATAGGCGCAGGTCTCGGGCATGACAGGCTGGGAACTGGTACCCACGAGGACCGAGAACGTGCCGTCAGTACCCGCGGAGTGTCCGCTGCCGATCAGTTGAATGTCGGGTGTGCCTGCGGCCAGGAAGGGTTGGCAGACCTTGAAGAACTTGAGGTTCAGGTCATGAGTGGCGGACTGGTCCACGCCGGACACGCGGATGTGGTCGATCGTGAACCCCCCGGGTGCATCGATCGGATAGATCAGCCTCTTGGCAGAGGTATCCGCCGGATCACCGCAGTACGCGCCCGCGTAGCCATCCCGGCGGTATACAACGGCACTGTTGGTGGGCCGGCCGAGGATCCCAAAATGGGAAGCGTACTCCGGGTTGGCAGGTGCATCAGCCGATGCGGGATCTGCGCCGGCTGCCAGCAGCAGCGCCAGCAGCGACAGTGGAACTCGATTGGAGGTGATAGGCATGTTGGGCTCCATTCATTCCGGCAAGTGGTACTGGACGCGCACCTTGTCCAGGATCATGTCGAAGCCCACGCACGGCCCTGTCGTACTGCTGGTGAAGCGGCTTCGCAGCGCGTATTTGCACGAGAAGCGGTCGACCGATACGGGAGGGTTCAGCACAATGGTGTGGAAGAAATTGCCCGCATCGCCGCTGCTGCTGACATCGCCGAGCACGGTGAACGTCGGGGGTGACATTGATCCGGTCGTGGCACAGGTCGACACCAGGAACAGCGTCAGGTTGTCAGTGGTGGAGTGGTCCTGGCCGAACACGTCGACCCAGTCGATCAGTGCGCCATCGGGGAGATCGAGATTGGCGGTGGCGAATGGATTCGTGTCGCTGGTGCACTGGACCGAATTGGCACCGGTGTAGGCGTAGTTGCTGTCGGTGCCGGAGAAGGAGACACCCAGACGCGTCTGGAACCGCGCCGACGGCCCGCCCGCGACGGAATCCGAACGTCGCGCAGTGGTTGTGGCCGCGTCGCGGACCATCACCATCTGGGTGCGATCGTTGAAGCCCGCTGCGAGCCGTTCCGCCATCGTTGCGGGCCGCGTCGACTGGGCGAGGGTGGTTCCGCAGGAGGCGGCCAGTGCGGTCGCCATCACCATTCGAACTTTCACGAGCTACCTCCGAGGGATCTGGATCTGCACCTTTCGTCCGTGCCGCGCGCGACCGGTGTCCGTACCATGGTTGGGGATGGGCGGTGCGGCGTCTCCCGCCCGACATTGGCTCATTCGTGACATGGCGCGAATTCGTGCCACGTGGTGAATCGCTGCCTGGGGGCGGAAAATGGTTGGTGCGGAGGGATGTCATGCCCCTCCGCGAGATCGCATAGAATCGTCCGCTTTCGCACCGCAGTAGCCCGGGCAGGTGATGCAAGCCTGATGCGCATGCGGCCCGGGCCGATTCCATGTGCAGGTCCGGCTTGGCTTGGGGCACATGGGCCCGTCATTCCAGTGTGCGCGCACGGATCGATGCGCGTGACTTGACCACAGGAGTCCATCGCCATGATCCAGCGGCTTGCATCGGGATGCGCCATCGCTGCAGCAGTTGCGGCGTTCGCGCTACCGCTTGTGGCCGCGACCGCGCCGTTGCCGGACCGCATCCACGTGCGGGTGCATGCGACGGGCGCTGAGCTTGCGGCCGCGATCGGGCGCAACGACACGATCGACTATGGCTCCATGCAGTGGCTGGAGGTCGATGCCGCCGAACTCGCGCGCCTGCGCGCGGGCGGGATCGCCGTGACCACGGTCGATGCACCGTTCGAACTCGACCTGGGTGGCCGGCGCTTTGATCCGCTCGCGGGCGTACCCGATTTCGGTCGTTGGGCCGCATCCGCCGCGGCGTCGGACCAGGACGACTTCCGGCTCGTGCAATTCAAGGGGCCGCTGCGCGAGGCCGACCTGCAGGCCTTGCGCGCTGCCGGCCTGGAGCCGGTGCAGTATCTGCATCCGTTCACCTATGTGGTGTGGGGCAGTGGCGCGAGCCTGGCGACGGCGCGGCAGCGCGACGCGGTGCGCTGGAGTGGCGCGTTCCTGCCGGCGTATCGCCTGCTGCCGCGCTGGCGCACGCTCGATGCGCTCGAGCGCGAGGTGCACGTGCTGGTGTATCGCGATGCGCCCGGTCTGGCGGCGGCATTCGACGCGCTGGCGAGTCGGCGCAGTGCCGCGCAGCCGATCGATCGCCACCTTGCGGTGGTGAACCTGCGGATCGCCGGGAGTCGGCTGGCCGAGCTGGCCGCGGTGCCGGGCGTGTACAGCGTGCAGCCGGTACCGACCGACGGTGGCCTGCGCGGCGAGATGAGCAACCAGGTCAACGCCGGCAACATCGACGCGGGCAACCTTGCGGTGCCGGGCTATCCGGCCTACCTCGACGGCATTGGCGTGCACGGCAATGGCGTGATCCTCGCCGACGTCGATGGCGGCGTCTACGACACCCATCCCGACCTCGTCAATCGCATGTTGCCGTGCGTGGGCAGCACCTGCGGCGGCAGTGCGGTCGACGACCATGGCACGCACACCGCGGCGACCATGGCCGGTGATGGCAGCTCGGGAGTGAGGGCCGCGGGTTTCCTGCGCGGGCTGGGCATGGCGCCGCAGGCCAGGCTCATCGAGCAGGTGTACGAACCGACCTTCGAGCAGGCTGGCGGCATGCTCAAGCTCATGACCGAGTCGCAGCGCAACGCCGCGTGGGCATCGGGCAACAGTTGGGGGCCGTCGGCCTCGGCTCTGGGCTACGACGGGGACACGCGCCAGGTCGATGTCGGCGTGCGCGATGCGGATCCGGCTGCAGCGGGCGACCAGCCACTGGCCTACGTGCTGTCGATCATGAATGGCTATGGCGGCGTCACCTCGCTGGGTACGCCCGACGAGGCCAAGAACCTGTTTGCGATCGGCTCGACCTGGATGCAGGACAGCGCGATCGTGCAGTACACCGACATCGACAGCCTGTCCGACAACAGCGCCCACGGGCCGGCCCTGGATGGACGTTCGGTACCGGCGATGGTCGCACCCGGCTGTTCGGTGGACTCGGCCATTTCGGCCACGGGTTTCGGGCTCATGTGCGGCACCAGCATGGCCTCGCCGCACGTGACCGGCGCGAGCGCGCTGTTCGTCGAGTACTACCGCACGCTCAGCGGCGGCCAGGATCCGAGCCCGGCCTTGGTCAAGGCCGCCTTCAGCGCGGTGGCGAAAAGCCTGATCGGCCACCACGACGCCAACGGCAATGTGATGACCCACCTGTTCGACAGCCGCCAGGGCTGGGGGCGCATGCAGACCACGCCCGTGCTCGCGCCGCAGCAGCATGTGGAGTACCTCGACCAGAGCGTGGTGCTGGACAACACCGGCGAGGCCTGGTCGCAGACCTGCACGGCCGATGATCCGGGCCAGCCCATGCGCATCATGCTGGTGTGGACCGATGCGCCCGGCCATGGGCTGGGTGGCACCACGCCCGCATGGAACAACGATCTCGACCTGCACGTGACGACGACGGCACAGACCTTCCTCGGCAATGTGCTCGATGGCGGGGGCTGGTCGCAGGCCGGCGGCAGCGCCGATGCCCGCAACAACATGGAGGCGGTGTTCCTGCAGCCGGCCCAGCACGGCGGGCAGGTCACGATCGAGGTGCTCGCCAGCGACATCAATTCCGACGGCTTGCCCAGCCAGGGCGATGGCACCGACCAGGACTTCGCGCTGGTCTGCTACAACTGCCGCTTCGCGCCACCCGCGCTGAGCGACCTGCAGACCAGTGCCAGCAGCGGCGCGGCTTGGGCGCAGGTCGGCCAGCGCCTGGACTACGTGGTGCAGGTCGACAACATCGGCAGCGCCGATGCGCAGGATCCGCGGGTGAACGTCGTCGCTGCCGGCCTGGCCGATCCGGCGCTCGCGCCCGGCAGCGATTGGAGCTGCGGCGCGAGCCTGGGCCTGCTCAATTGCACCCATGCCGGCGTGCTCGCCGCGGGGGCCGGCGTGACGCTGCAGTTCAGCGCGGTGGTGCGCGCCGATGCCGCTGACCCGCTGCTGGCCACATTCAGCGCGTCGACGCCGGCGGCCGAGGCCACCACCAGCAACAACACCGCACAGGTCGTGCTGCCACTGCTCGACCGCATCCATGCCGATGGCTTCGACGGGAACGGCACGCCATGATCGCGACCGAACTCGACTGCGGTGGCCGCACGCTCGTGCTCGACCGGCCGCGCATCTGCGGCATCGTCAACCTCACCGACGACTCGTTCTCGGGCGATGGGCTCGGCGGCGCGATCGAGGCTGCCGTGCAGCGCGGCCTGGACCTCGTGGCCGAGGGCGCCGACCTGCTCGACATCGGCGCCGAATCGACCCGCCCGGGCGCGCCCGGCGTGGCGGCCGCCGCGCAGATCGAGCGCGTGGTGCCGGTGATAGCGGCACTGGCCGCACGCGTGGCGGTGCCGCTGTCGGTCGACACCAGCAGCGCCGAGGTCATGCGCGCCGCAGTCGCCGCGGGCGCCGGTCTCATCAACGACGTCTGCGCGCTGCGCCAGGAGGGCGCGCTGGACGCCGCTGCCGCGCTCGGCGTGCCGGTGGTGCTCATGCATATGCAGGGTGAGCCGCGCACGATGCAGGATGCGCCACACTACGACGACGTGGTCGGCGAGGTGCACCGCTTCCTCACCGATCGCCAGTTCGCCTGCCAGTTGGCCGGCATCGACAAGCGCAACATCCTCGTCGATCCCGGCTTCGGCTTCGGCAAGACGCTGGAGCACAACCTGGCCTTGTTGCGCGCGCTCGCGCGCCTGGCCGAGATCGCGCCGGTGCTGGTGGGGTTGTCGCGCAAGGCGATGATCGGCAGCCTCACCGGACGTGCCGGCGGCAGCGCGCGCGCGGCCGGCTCGGCAGCCGCGGCCCTGCTCGCGGTGCAGAACGGCGCGCGCATCGTGCGCGTGCACGACGTGGCGATCACGCGCGACGTGCTCGCGGTGTGGCAAGGCGTCGGCGCGGCGGCTGCGCCGCCGCGGCGCGAGTCGGCCCTGGGCGGCAGCGCACGCTGGGACGAGGACTGACGCGCGCCGCGGCGGCGTCGGTCAGGGTGAGCCGACCACCTTGCGCACCGGGGTCGGCGCCTGCAGCAGCGCCGCCGGGATCGGCCGCTCGCCCGCGAGCGCCTGCGCGCGTTGCAGCGCGCCGCGCCATGCGTCGGCCTCGCCCAGGGCGTGGTAGTAGCGCAGTTGCAGCAGCGCGCAGCGGAAGTCCTGCCCAGCCCAGCTCGCGGCCCGACCCACCACGCTGCCCGCCAGTTCGAGTTCGCCGGTGGCGAGCAGGCGATTGCCCCACGACAGCACGATGCGCGCGGTGACCGCCGGGATGTCGTGCCGTGCCGCATGCGCGAGGGCGTCCTCCCAGGCCTGGCGCGCCGCGCCCGGGTCGTGCTGCGCCCATGCCTGCTCGGCGCGCGCCAGCGCGGCGTAGTCCTGCATGGGCGGCTGCGCCTGGGTGGCGGCCCAGGCCGAGAACTGCCGGGTCTGCTCGGCCGCTGCGTGCTCCTGGCCGTCCGCGCGCAGCGCCTGCACCAGCAGCAACCAGGCCTGGCTGCGTTCGCTGCGGTGGTCGGCGTCATCGAGCGCGGCCGTCGCCGCGGCGCCCAGCCGCGCAGCGGCGGCGGGGTTGCCGCGATCGAAGTCGAGCCTTGCCTGTTCCAGTTGCAGGCGCGCGTTGAACACGGCGGGATCGCGGTCGGTGGCCGCTTCGGCGGACAGACGCTGCAGCAGCGCCTGCGCCTGGCCGAGGCGACCGACTTGCGCCAGCGCGCTGACCTGCTCTACCAGCAGGCCGTGGTGGGCGCTGCGGTTCTCCAGCCGCTGCAGCAGCGGCAGCGCGCGCTCCACCGTGGCCAGTGCGCGCGCCGGCTGCAGCAAGGCGAGTTCGGCTGCGGCGGCATTTGCGAGCGTGTCGACCTGTTCGTTGAGCGCGCCGAAGCGGGCGAAGCTGCGCGCGGCCTCCTCGTGCGCTTGCAACGCCTCGCCAAAGTGCCCGCGCCTGGCGAGCACGATGCCTTCATTGGCGCGTACGCGGGCCAGCGCGAGGGCATCGCCGGCCAGTTCGAGCGCGATGCGCGCGCGCGAAAAATCGCCCTGCGCCGCGTCGTAGTCGCCCTGGGCGGCGTGGCTCACCGCCAGCCCCATCCAGGCCTGGCCGAGCGCAGCCGGCTGGCGGCGCGTATCCAGCAGCGACACCGCCTCGCCGAACGCCTGGCCTGCCGCCGCGATCTCGCCGCGACGCACCGCGGTGGCGCCGATGGCGTTGAGGATGCGCCCGCGCAGCACCGGATCGGTTTCCGCATCGACCGCGGCGAGCAGGGCCTGCAGGCGCTGGGTGGCCTCCTCGAAGTGGCCGGCGCGGAACGCGATCTGGGCCAGGCGCAGGCGCAGTTCGGGCCGCTCGCGCAGCGCGGCCGGCGCCTGTTCGAGTAGCGTGCGCGCCGTGGCCAGATCGTCGGTGAACAGCGCCGCATCCGCGCGCGAGAGCAGTTCATCCAGCGGCAGGTCGGGTGCATCGCTGCCCGGTGGTTCGCGGTCGAGCCAGGCCAGCAGGCGGTCGGTGGCGCGCCGGGCCGCGACGATGGCGTCGTCGGCCTGGGCCTGCACCTCATGCCGGGCGCTGCCGCCCGCGCGCAGCAGCAGGCGCACGTTCCATCGGTCGGCGCTGCGTGACACCAGCGGCACGACCAGCAGGTGCGCGCCCGTGGCGGCGGCGACCGCGGCGCCGGTGTCAGCGGCAGGACTGTCATGCGCGAGTGCCACCACGTTGTCGCTCGGCACCACGCCGAGCCCGGCGCTGCGCAGCCGCGTGGCGATGAGGTCCATGAGCCCGAGCCGCAGCCACGCCCACTCCGGTGGCGCGGTGCCCACTTCGACCGGCAGCACCGCGAGCATCGCACTGGCATCGCGGCTCGCGTCCGCCGCAACCGGCGGCGCAGGCTGGGTCAGCCAGTGCACGCCCCAGCCGATCGCGGCGGCCAGCGCGAGCGCGAGCATGCCGGCGATGCGCCAGGCGCGGTGCCCGCGCGCAGGCCCCGGTGTCCCGGCCGCGGCCGATGCTGCGCCCGCCGTGTCGGCGGGCACGGCCGGGAGGGCTTCGACCTGCGCGCGTTCGTCGTTCGTGACCGGCGTCGCGGCCGGGGCGGGCCGATCGGCTTCGAGCGGCGCGATCCAGCGGTAGCCGAAGCGCGGGACCGTGCGGATCGCGCGCTGTTCGTTGCCATCGTCGCCGACCGCGCGGCGTGCCTTGAGCACGGTCTGGCCGAGCAGGGTGTCGCTGACTTCGGCGCGGCCCCACACCGCGGCGATCAGTTCATCGCGTCCCACCGCGCGGTCGCGATGCTCGATGAGGTAGGCCAGGCAATCGAACACCTTGGGCGACAGCGACGCCAGTGCGCCGGCGCGATGCAGCTCGCGCGCCGACAGGTCGATGTGGCAATCGCCGAAGCGGTAGGCGTGGACCGTCATTGCGGCCAGCGTAGCGCGCCGCGGGCGGCGCGGCCACGCGCTGCGCGGACGGGATTCAGCGCGCGAGCAGCCAACTGGCCAATCCGAGGAACAGGCCCAGGCTGGTGATGTCGGTGGCCTTGGTGAGGAAGATGCTCGAGGCGGTGGCCGGATCGGCGCCGAGCCGCTGCAGCACCTGCGGCACGCCGCTGCCGACCACGCCGGCGAGCACCGAGGCGCCGGCCAGCGTGATGAAGGTGATCGCGGCGAGCGTGAACGCCTGGGCATGGTGCTGCCACGAGGCCAGCGCAAACATCGCCAGCGCCGCGACCGCGCCGGTGAGCGCACCGTTGAGGAAGCCCACCCACGCTTCGCGGGCCAGCAGGGCGAGGCCGCGACCGGCCTTGAGCTCACCGAAGGTGAGGCCGCGCAGGGTGACCGCGAGTGCCTGGCAGCCGGTGTTGTTGCACTGGTCGGAGATCACCGGCAGGAACACCGCCAGCAGCACCACCTGGTTGATCACGTCCTGGAACGAGCCCACCACGCTCGCGGTGACGAAGCCGGCGAGCAGGTTCAGCTGCAGCCATGGGTTGCGCAGGCGCAGGCTGCGCGCCCACGAGGTGCCCGGTCGTTCCTCCTTCTCGACACCGACGGTGGCGCCCAGTTGCGCGCTGATCTCGAAGGCCTGTTCCTCGAACAGCACCGCGCCGCGCACCAGCCCGAGCAGCCGTCCCTGCGCGTCGCAGACCGGATAGACCGGGTAGTGGCGGTGCACGACCGCGCGCATCGCCTCGATGATGCTGGTCTCGGGCTGCAGCACGAACGGCTGCGTGACCATGATGTCGGCGAGCTTCTGCGTGGTCTGGGCGAAGGCGAGTTCGCGAAACGCCACCACGCCGGTCAGGTGCTGCTGCGCGTCGACCACGAACACGTAGGTCACCAGCGTGTGCGACACGATCGGGCGCAGCCGGGTGATGACCTCACCCGCGGTGGCGGTGGCGGGAAACGTCGCGGGTGCGGGTTCGAGCAGCCGGCCCACGCTGCCTTCCGGCCAGTTCTGGCCGATCAGCCAGGTGTCGGCGCCTGCGGCCAGCGCGGTGATGCGTGCGCGCCGCTCGGCGCTGCAATGGTCGAGGATCGCGACCGCGCGCGCGGGCGCGAGCCGGCGCAGCAGGCGCGCGGCATCGTGGTCGGTGAGCGCGTCCAGGCGCGCCGCCGCGGCGTCGAGGTCGAGTTCGGCCAGTTCGATGGCGGGGTCGGGGGTCGACATCGGGGCGTGCTTCCGCGCATTGGCAAGGCGCGCATGATGCCTCAAGGCGGGCAGGCCATTCACGAGTTCTTTAGGCAGCTTCGCTCACGATGACCGCCACACCATGCAAGGGTCGATGACATGAGCGCACAAGTTCGCACCGCAGCCATCGCAGGCGTGCTGGGCCTGGTCC
This sequence comes from Lysobacterales bacterium, assembly GCA_014338185.1. Classification (GTDB taxonomy): domain Bacteria; phylum Pseudomonadota; class Gammaproteobacteria; order Xanthomonadales; family Rhodanobacteraceae; genus Dokdonella_A. The sequence continues at coordinate 14,664 of QUBV01000006.1, forward strand.
TGGTCGGCTGCGCGGCCACGCCACCGCGTGCACGCTACTACGACGACGACTACTACCGGCAGCGTGCCCAGTTCGACTGCTCCCGCTGCGGCGTGGTCCGGGAAGTGGCGCAGGTCTACGTGCGCGACAACGCCACCACGGGTGGCGGCGCGGTGCTCGGCGCGATCATCGGCGGCGTGCTGGGCAGCACGATCGGCAAGGGCGATGGCCGCACTGCGGCCACGGTGGCCGGGGCGGTCGTGGGCGGCGCGATCGGCAACCAGGTGGAGCGCGATTCCAGCGACTACGGCGGGCGCCCGGCGTGGGAGTTCACGGTGCGCCTGGACGATGGCCGCTGGGCGCGCGTCACGCAGTGGCAACACGACAACCTGCGCCCGGGTGACCGCGTGATGATCCGCGACAATCGCCTGCTGCGCCTGTACTAGGCCGGGCGTTCGCGGCCGGGTCCGGCCCGATGCGGCCGGCCCGAGGCCGTGGCGGCCGCGCGCACCGCAGGTGGGTGCGCGCGGGTCGGGTCAGTTGACGTGGTAGAAGTTGTGGGCGCCGATCGTGGTGGGCGATGCGCCCTTGCTCCATGCCGGCGCGACCGAGTCGGCCAGCACGAAGTGGTTGGCATCGGGCACCACCAGCTTGCGGCGGTCGATCGGCAGCGACCACATGTGGATCGCATGGCCGGCGATGTTCCACGCCTTGGCCCAGGCCCGCGCGTTGCGCAGCGCGTAGCCCGGGTGGGTCGTGGTCAGTGCGAACTGGCCCGGTGCACGCACCACGTCGCACACGGTGTCGCCCCAGCGACCGCTGTCGCGGCGGCGCATCGCCACCTCGGCCACGGCCATCTGGCCGATCTGGGATTCGCTGCGCGCCTCCAGGTACACGGTGGTGGCCAGGCACACCTGGTCGGCCGCCGGTTGGGGCAGGATCGTGGCAAGCCACAGCAGGAAGGAAATGGTCATGCTGCTCCTTGGTTCATCCAGGGATGGCCGACCGGCTTGCCGCATCGTGCCCTGCACGCCGCGGCCCTGCGCCGTGGCGCAGGAAGGGTCGATCATCGGTGTTTGAATACCCGGCGCCCGCACGGCCTTTCGCCGCATTCCGGGAGCCACGCCGGCGGCGTCTGCCACCCCGGCAGTCGCTCCGACGTCTGGTCAGGCCGGGGTCGAGCCCTGGCACTGGCGCCGGCCCCGCAGTGCGGAACCGGTCTTACGCGCTGCAACAGCGCACGAAAAAGCCCTGACTGAGCAGGGCTGGCGCGCAGAATACGGATCGAGGGCGGTGTTGTCGCGTGCCGTGTGAATCGTGTTCAGCCGCGAGTAAGTGTACGTTTCGTTGCAATTCAAGGAGATGGCGCGGTCGCGGCAAGTCGCCGCAGGCCGATTCAGGCCGCGCCCTGGCCCGCGCCGGCCGCCGCCGGGTCGGCGCCCGCTTCGGTCACCGCCAGCACCTGGGCGGGTCCATGGCGCTGCGCGGGCACGCCATACAGCACCACGGCGGCACGGCCGGTATGGGGTTCGGGCACGGTGCTGCCCGGTTCCGGCAGTTGCGCGCCGGTCGTGATCACGCGCAGGCCACGCTTGTTGCCGCCACGGAAGTGCAGGCGTGCCACGATTTCCTGGCCCGGATAGCAGCCCTTGTCGAAGCTGAGCGCACCGATGCGCTCGAGTTCGAGCGCCTGCGGCACGAACCGGCCGGCGGTGGCCGGCCCGATCCAGGGCAGTCGCGCGGCGATGTCCTGGCGTCGCCAGGCGAGCGCGGCCTCGGCGTCGATCGCGTGATCGGCCGGCAGCAGGGCCACCCCGCGCGCCATCCCATCCGGCAGGCGCAGGGCATGGCCGCCGTGATGATCGAGCCAGTGGCCGGTGTCGGCAGGCAGTGCCGGCGCGGGCAGTTCCAGCACCTGCCAGCCCTCGACCGGCTCGATCCGTACGCGGCTGCGCAGCAGATAGCGGCGCAGGTCGAGCACGAGCGGCACGGCGGCGCCGAGTGGCTGCCACACCAACAGGGCGTCGTCCGCCACGCGCAGCACCGCGAACAGTGCGCGCACGCGCCCCTGCGCATCGAGCCACGCGCTCCAGCCGCATTGGCCGGGCGCCAGCGTGAGGATGTTGCTGCTGAACTGGGCGTGGGCGAAGGCGATCGCGTCGGCGCCCGCCAGGCGCAGCAGCGACGCCGCGCCGAGAGCGGTTGCCATCGGTGCAACGGTGCGTGGGAAGTCGCCGCATCTTAGCAGTCGCGCATGCGGACATGGATGCATGTGCAATGCACTGCGCGCGCTGCGGCGCTCCGCGCACGGTTGTCGGATCATGACGCAGGGGTTAACCTTGCCGGTGCACTGCATCATGTCCAAGTCCACTTCCGCCACGCACGATCCCACACCTTCGCCGCCTGCCGACGCGTCGACGCCTGCGCCGGCACCGGTGCAGCCGCCGGCGGAGCAGGGTGGACGTGCGGGACTTGATCCGGTGCGTTACGGGGATTGGGAAAAGAACGGCCGTTGCATCGATTTCTGATGCCGGGCGCAGTGCGCCTGCCGTACCACGACAACGCGAGCCAGAGCCAGCCATGCCAGCCAACGCGCGACCGCTTTCGCCTCATATCCAGATCTATCGCTGGCAGGTGCAGATGGTCACCTCCATCCTGCACCGCGCGACCGGTATCGCGCTGGCCGCCGGCACCTTGCTGTTGCTGGCGATGCTGCTGGCGCTGGCCAGTGGTCCCGAGGCGTGGGGCTGGATCAGCGCGTTCGCGCGCTCGTGGATCGGCCTGCTGCTGCTCGCGGGCTGGAGCTGGGCGCTGTCGTTCCACCTGCTCAACGGCATCCGCCACCTGCTGCAGGACGTCGGCTGGGGCTTTGCGATCCACCAGTTCGTGCGCAACGGCTTCCTCGCCAGCATCGGCAGCCTGGTGCTGACCGCGCTGATCTGGTTGTGCGTGTGGGCGCAGTGGGGTGTCGCATGAGCCAGTTCCGTACACCGCGCAAGATCGCGCTGGGCCTGGGTTCGGCCCGGCATGGCGTGCACCATTTCCTGGTCCAGCGCATCACCGCGATCGCGTTGCTGCTGCTGGGGTTGTGGTTCGTGTGGTTCGTGCTGCGCTTGCCCGGGCTGGATCATGCCGGCGCGCACGCGCTGCTCGCCGAACCTTGCAACGCCCTGCTCATGGGCCTGTTCGTGGTCGCTGCGTTCTGGCATGCGCAGCTGGGCCTGCAGGTGGTGGTCGAAGACTACGTGCACACCCATGGCTGGCAGCTCGTGCTGCAGGTCGGGATCCGCTTGCTGTGTTTCCTCGGCGCCGCCGCGGGCGTGCTCGCCGTGCTCCGAATCGCGCTGGGACGTTGACATGGCCGGTACCGCTTACAAGATCCAGGAACACAAGTACGACATCGTGGTGGTGGGTGCCGGTGGCGCCGGCCTGCGCGCGACCATGGGCCTTGCGGCCACAGGCCTGTCCACCGCCTGCATCACCAAGGTGTTCCCGACCCGTTCGCACACGGTGGCGGCGCAGGGCGGCATCTCGGCCGCGCTCGGCAACATGGGCCACGACGACTGGCGTTTCCATTTCTACGACACGGTCAAGGGTGGCGACTGGCTCGGCGACCAGGACGCGATCGAGTACATGTGCAAGCATGCGCCGGCCGCGGTGATCGAACTCGAGCACTATGGCGTGCCGTTCTCGCGCACCGACGAAGGCCGCATCTACCAGCGCCCGTTCGGCGGCATGACCACCGATTTCGGCAAGGGCGTCGCGCAGCGCACCTGCGCCGCGGCCGACCGCACCGGTCATGCGATCCTGCACACGCTCTACCAGCAGGCGCTCAAGCACGATGCCCAGTTCTTCATCGAGTATTTCGCGCTCGATCTCATCTTCGACAACGAGGGCGCCTGCCGAGGCGTGATGGCGCTGGACCTCAACGAGGGCACCCTGCACCTGTTCCGTGCGCATGGCGTGGTGATCGCGACCGGCGGCTATGGCCGCGCCTACTTCAGTTGCACCTCGGCCCACACCTGCACTGGCGACGGTGGCGGCCTGGCCTTGCGCGCGGGCCTGGCGCTGCAGGACATGGAGTTCGTGCAGTTCCATCCGACCGGCATCTACGGCGCCGGCTGCCTCATCACCGAGGGCGTGCGCGGCGAGGGCGGCTTCCTCACCAATTCCAAGGGCGAGCGCTTCATGGAGCGCTATGCGCCCAACGCCAAGGACCTCGCCTCGCGCGACGTGGTCAGCCGCGCGATGACCATCGAGATCCGCGAAGGACGCGGCGTGGGCGAACACCACGACCACATCTACCTCAACCTGCAGCACCTCGGGGCCGACACGCTGCATGAGAAGCTGCCGGGCATTTCCGAGTCGGCGCGCATTTTTGCCGGCGTGGACGTGACCAAGCAGCCGATCCCGGTGTTGCCGACCGTGCACTACAACATGGGCGGCATCCCGACCAACTACCACGGCGAAGTGGTGCGCAAGGTCGGCAACGACCCCGATCGCATCGTCGAGGGCCTGTATTCGATCGGCGAGGCCGCCTGCGTGTCGGTGCATGGCGGCAACCGCCTTGGCTCCAATTCGCTGCTCGATCTGGTGGTGTTCGGCCGCGCGGTGGCGCAGCGCTGCGCCGAAACCATCAGGCCCGATACGCCGCACAAGCCGCTGCCGGCCTCGGCCTGCGACGAGGCGCTCACGCGGCTGGATCGCCTGCGCAATGCCAAGGGTTCGCTGCCGACCGCGCAGATCCGCCTCAACATGCAGCGCACGATGCAGGCCGACGCGGCGGTGTTCCGCACCGAAAAGACGCTGCAGGAGGGCTGCGTCAAGATGGATGCGATCTTCCAGTCGTTCGACGACGTGCATGTGTCGGATCGCTCGCTGGTGTGGAACTCCGACCTCATCGAGACCTACGAGCTCAACAATCTGCTGTACAACGCGGTGGCCACGATCCACTCGGCCGAGCAGCGCCACGAGAGCCGCGGCGCGCACGCACGCGAGGATTATCCCGAGCGCGACGACGTCAACTGGATGAAGCACACGCTGGTCAGCGTCGACGCCAACGGCAAGTGCAGCTTCGACTATCGCCCGGTGCACAGCCACACGCTCACCAGCGACGTCGAGCCGGTGCCGCCGAAGAAGCGCGTGTATTGACCGCCGGTGGTGGCGCCGGCGCGGGCGCAAGGGCCAATGAGCCGTTCGCCGCGCCAGGTGCCACCGAACTCCAACCTTCGATTCCCGGTGCAATGCGATGGCCGAATTCAGTCTCCCCAAGAACTCCAGGATCCAGCCCGGCAAGCACTATCCGGCCAAGGAGGGGGCCAAGCGCACCCGCACGTTCCACATCTACCGCTGGGATCCGGATACCAGCGACAACCCGCGCATGGACACCTACGAGGTCGACCTGGCCAGTTGCGGGCCGATGGTTCTGGACGCGCTGCTCAAGATCAAGAACGAGGTCGATCCCACGCTCACGCTGCGTCGTTCCTGCCGCGAGGGCATCTGCGGCTCGTGCGCAATGAACATCGACGGCACCAACACGCTCGCCTGCATCTGCGCGATCGAGGACTGCAAGGCCGGCGACGTCAAGATCCACCCGCTGCCGCACATGCCCGTGGTCAAGGACCTCGTGCCCGACCTCACCCATTTCTACGCCCAGCACGCCTCGATCAAGCCGTGGCTGCAGACCACCACCCCGCCTCCGCCGGATCGCGAGCGGCTCCAGTCCAAGCAGGATCGCGCCAAGCTCGACGGCCTGTACGAATGCATCCTGTGCGCCTGCTGCTCGACCGCGTGCCCGAGCTACTGGTGGAATGCCGACCGTTACCTGGGTCCCGCGATCCTGTTGCAGGCCTACCGCTGGATCGTCGATTCACGTGACGAAGCCACCGGCGAGCGGCTCGATGCGCTGGAAGACCCGTTCAAGCTGTATCGCTGCCACACCATCATGAACTGCACGCGCACCTGCCCCAAGGGCCTCAACCCGGCCAAGGCGATCGCCGAGATCAAGAAACTGCTGGTCGAGCGGCGCAGTTGAACCCGAGTCGGCCCATCCGGTGCCGGCGCGGTGCCACGGTCGCATGAACGACGCCGGCGCCGCGGCAATGGGTCGCCTCCGCTGGCGGGCGCGGCGCGGCACGCGTGAGCTCGACCGCATGATCGGCTGGTGGCTGGATGCGCGCTTTGCGCATGCCGAGGCCAGCCAGCGCGCCGCGTTCGACGCGATGCTCGACGAATCCGACCCGGACCTGTGGGACTGGCTGATCGCGCAGCATGAGCCGCCCGCGCGGTTTGCGTCGATCATCGATGAAATCCGCGCCCACCATCGCCTTTGACTACCGGCCCTCGCGCCGGCTGCTGGCACTGCTCGCGCTCGTGGCGGGTCTGGCCGCGCTGGCGCCATGGCTGAGCGCGCTGGCCTGGCCCGCCTGCGTGACGACGAGCCTGCTCGTGGTGGCCGGCGCGGCCGTGGCCGCACGCGACCTGCGCCAACCGCGTTTCACGCGCATCGCCCATCGCGCCGATGGCTGGGTGCTGGCGGATGCGCAGGGCCGTGAGCATGCGGCGCGGCTGCGCCACTGGCGCGAGCTTGGCGGCGTACTCATGCTGGAGTGGCAGTCCGGGGCCGGCGCGCGCCTGCGCGTGGTGCTGGCGCCGGACAACCTCGATGCCGACACGCGGCGCCGGCTCATCGTGCTGTTGCGCAGCGGCGCCGCCACCGCAGCCGCACCCATGCGCTGAATGCCCGCGGGATTGCCGCGCGCCGCGTGACGGCGATCGTTCGACCGCGGCAGCGCATGGCAACGACGGTGCGCACGGCCTGCGCACGAGGCGCGCGGTTCCGCAGGCCGCGGCTGGTGGCGTGCGCGTGCCTCAGGGCAGGCGCAGGCCGCATTCGCGCAACAGTCGTGCCAGGGCGATGAGCGGCAGCCCGACCAGCGCGGTCGGGTCCTGGCTGTCGATGCGCTCGAACAGTGCGATGCCCAGGCCTTCGGCCTTGAAGCTGCCGGCGCAGTCGAGCGGCTGTTCGGCTTGGACATAGCGGGCGATGGCCTCGGCATCGAGGGCGCGGAACACCACCCGGGTGCAGTCGGCGGCGCGCCGCGCGACCGGCGGCGCAACGCGCGTGTCGACCACGCACAGCGCGGTGTGGAAGTTCACGACCTTGCCCGAACACGCGCCGAGCTGGGCGCGCGCGGCCGCGACCGAACCGGGTTTGCCCAGTGTGCGGCCGTCGAGTTCGGCCAACTGGTCGCTGCCGATCACCAGCGCGCCGGGATGGTTCGCGGCGACGGCGCGGGCCTTGGCCTCGGCCAGCCGCAGCGCGACCTGCGCGGGCGCCTCGCCCGGCAGCGCGGCCTCGTCCACGCCGGGCGAGGCCGTGGTGAACGCGAGCCCGAGGCGTGCGAGCAGCTCGGCGCGGTAGCGCGAGGTCGAGGCGAGCACGAGCGCGGTCACGGGCGACGCAGCTTGTTGGCGGCGTCGAGCAGTTCGCGCGCACCATCGAGGTCGGCGCGGGCCTGGTTGAGGCGCTGCAACTGCGGCTGCAGGGCCTGCTGGGCCGCGGCCAGCGCATCGCGGGCCGCCGCCAGCGCGGGCAGCGCGGCCTGGGCGCTCTCGTTCTTGAGCCACAGCCGGTGCGCGAGCAGGTCGCGCAGACCCGCATCGAGCACCGCTTCGGTCGAGGCAGGCGTGCCTGCGGTCGGCATGGCGCGCAGTTGGGCACGGCATTGCATGAGCTGGTTCTCGAACGAGTCGGCCAGGTCGAGCACCTGCCGCAGCAGGTCGCGACGTGCGCGCAGGCGCCGCTCGCGCATGGCCAGCAACACGACAGTCACCGCCAGCGCCAGGGCGCCGGCCAGCAGGTACGGCATTGCACGATTCCCCCGGTATCCGCCTGCAGTGTAGCCGCATTGGTGGCACCCGGCCCGCGAAGTTGACAGCATGCGGTGCGCCACCTACCATCGCGCGCCCATGTCCGCAGCCTTGCCAGACCGCGTGGATGTCGCGCGCCAGGTCCAGGCTCGCCGCATCTACGCAGGAAGCCTGTCGTTCACCGCCATGCCGCGCCTGCGCGGCCTGCTGGCGACGACTGCGGGCGAGGCGCGCTACCATGCGCAATTCGACCGTGACGAACTGGGCATCGACTTCATCGCCCTGCGCGTGGAGGGTGCGCTGCCGCTGCAGTGCCAGCGTACGCTCGAGGTGTTCGCGCTGCCGGTGCGCATCGACGAGCGGCTCGGCCTGATCGCCGACGAGCGCGACGAGGCGGCGTTGCCGGCCGGCTACGAGCCATTGCTGGTCGAGCACGGCGCGATCGATCTTGCGGCCGTGATCGAGGACGAGTTGATCCTCGCGGTACCGGTGGTGCCGACCCGGCCCGGGCCGGCCCTGGACTGGGTCGATGACGCCGCGGTCGAGGCGCCACCGCCGACCAGCCCGTTCGCGGTGCTGGCGGCGATGAAGAAGCAGGGCGATCGACGCTGACTCTGGTCGCGGCGGACGCAAGATCAGGTTTCCATGGCGTGGCCCGGATGGCCGCGCCGCAGATGCGGACAGGGTGTCCGCGCCACCCGACACGATGGCCACGAGGGCCGTCGCCAAGCGCCGGACGGGAACGTCCGCACCAGGAGAACATCATGGCTGTTGCCAAGAGTCGCAAAACCCCATCCCGCCGCGGCATGCGTCGTTCGCACGATGCGCTCAGCGCCAAGCAGCTGGCCACCGACCCGACCTCGGGCGAGGTGCACGTGCGCCACCATGTGACCAAGGATGGCTACTACCGCGGCAAGAAGGTCATCGACAGCAAGACGCCGGTCCACGAGGAAGGCTGAGCCGTGGCCCGGCGCGCGCCGCCGCGGGTGGCGCGCCCGTGCACCCGCCACGGCGCGATGCCGCGGCGGAGTTGGCCGGCTGCCGCCATCGCCGGCAGCCCCTGACAGGCCATTCGTGCCGACCGTGGCAGGACGCCCGGCATCGCTGTCTCCCGCGAGCGTGGCGGATGCGCGTTCGCTGGCCTGAAGGGGAACGGTTTTGGTTCACTCACGCATCGCCGGCACCGGCAGTTACCTGCCGCACAAGGTCATCACCAACGCCGATCTGGAAAAACTCGTCGACACCAGCGACGAGTGGATCGCCAGCCGCACCGGCATCCGCGAACGGCGCATGGCCGCCACCGGCGAGACCACGGGCGACCTGGCATTCGAGGCCGCGCAGCGTGCGCTGGCCGCGGCCGGCGTGCAGGCTGGCGAGCTCGACCTGATCGTGCTCGGCACCACCACGCCCGACCTGATTTTTCCCGCCACCGCCTGCCTGCTGCAGCACCGCCTCGGTGCCAACGGCTGCGCCGCGTTCGACGTCAACGCGGCCTGCTCGGGCTTCATGTACGCGCTGGCGGTCGCCGACCAGTTCATCCGCAGCGGCTCGGTGCGCAAGGCGCTCGTGGTCGGCGCCGAGACGCTCACGCGCATGCTCGACTATGGCGACCGCTCGACCTGCGTGCTGTTCGGCGACGGCGCCGGCGCGGTGGTGCTGGAGGCATCCGACCAGCCCGGCATCATCACCACGCGCCTGCATGCCGACGGTGGCTACAAGCACCTGCTCTACAACCCGGTCGGCGTGTCCGCCGGCTTCCAGCTCGACCAGCCCAACGCCGGCGTGCGCGTGATGATGACCGGCAACGAGGTGTTCAAGGTCGCGGTCAAGACGCTCGACCGCATGGTCGGCGAGACGCTGGAAGCGGCCGGCATGCACGAATCCGACATCGACTGGCTGATTCCGCACCAGGCCAACCTGCGCATCATCGAGGCGACCGCGCGCCGCCTCAAGCTGCCGATGGAGCGCGTGATCGTCACCGTCGACCGCCACGGCAACACCTCCTCGGGCTCGGTGCCGCTCGCACTCGACGAGGCGGTGCGCTCGGGCAAGGTACAGCGTGGCCAGACGTTGCTGCTGGAAGCCTTTGGCGGCGGCTTCACCTGGGCTTCGGCGCTGCTCAGGTATTGAGCGCCGGGCCGGCGCCGCGTCGCGCCACCGGCCGCGCGCCGCGGGCGCATCCCGCGCAATCCGTGCGGGCATGCGGCCAGTCTCGATCCCCGACCAGGAGTCCCCATGTCCGATTCCACCCCGACAGTCCCATCCACGCGCACGCAGGCGGCGCTGGCGTTCGTGTTCCCGGGCCAGGGCTCGCAGGCACTGGGCATGCTCGCCGAACTCGCACAACAGCATGCGGGCGTGCGCGAGACCTTCGCCGAAGCCTCGGCCGGCGCGGACGTCGACCTGTGGGCGCTGGCGCAGCAGGGTCCCGAGGCGACGCTCAACCGCACCGAGTTCACCCAGCCCGCGCTGCTGGCCGCGAGCATCGCGGTGTGGCGCGTATGGCACGCGCGTGGCGGCGCGATGCCAGCGCGGCTGGCCGGCCACAGCCTGGGCGAGTACAGCGCGCTGGTCGCGGCGCAGGCGCTGTCGCTGCACGACGCGGCGCGCCTCGTGCGCCTGCGCGGCCAGGCGATGCAGCAGGCCGTACCCGAGGGCAGCGGCGCGATGGCGGCAATCCTCGGCGCCGACGATGCGCTGGTCGAGGACGCCTGCCGCGAGGCCAGCGGCGCGCAGGTGGTGGTGCCCGCCAACTACAACTCGCCCGGCCAGATCGTGATCGGCGGCGAGCTCGGAGCGCTCGATGCCGCGCTGGCGCTGCTCGCCGAGCGTGGCGTGCGCAAGGCGGTCAAGCTCGCGGTGAGCGTGCCCTCACACACGCCGCTCATGCGCGAGGCCGCCGAGCGGCTCGCCGAGGCGATGGCGCACTGCCAGTGGCAGGAACCGCGCATCGCGGTGGTGCAGAACGTCGACGGCGCGGTGCACACGGGGGTGGCGGCGATCCGCGACGCACTGGTGCGCCAGCTGTACCTGCCGGTGCGCTGGAGCCAGTGCGTGCAGGCGCTCGCCGCTGCGGGCGCCACGCGCGTCGCCGAGTGCGGGCCGGGCAAGGTGCTCAGCGGCCTGGCCAAGCGCATCGACCGCAACCTGGACGCGCGTGCGCTTGGCACGCCGGCCGAACTGGACGCTGCGCTCGCGGCCTGGGCCGCGGACGCTTGACCGGCACCGCCGATCGGCTGCAGCCAGTGCCGCGCGCGGCTGCTGGTCAGGCACGGCGCCGCGCTATGCTGTGACGCTCCGTCGCGACCGCAACCAGAGGACATCCGCATGAACACACCGCTGCAGGGCGAAATCGCCCTCGTCACCGGCGCCAGCCGCGGCATCGGCGCCGCGATCGCCGACGAACTGGCCGCGCGGGGTGCACGCGTGATCGGCACCGCGACCACCGCCGCGGGCGCACAGGCGATCGGCGAGCGCCTTGCGGCCCATGGCGGCGCCGGGCGCGCGCTCGACGTGACCGATGGCGCTGCGGTCGAGGCGCTCATCGAGGCGATCGGCAAGGAGTTCGGCGCGATCGGCATCCTCGTCAACAATGCGGGCATCACCCGCGACCAGTTGCTCATGCGCATGAAGGACGAGGACTGGCAGGCGATCCTCGACACCAATCTCACCTCGGTGTACCGCACCAGCAAGGCCGTGATGCGCGGCATGATGAAGGCACGCAAGGGCCGCATCATCTCGATCGCCTCGGTGATCGGCCTCACCGGCAACCCGGGGCAGGCCAACTATGCGGCGGCCAAGGCCGGCATCATCGCCTTCTCCAAGTCGCTCGCGCGCGAGGTCGGCTCGCGCGGCATCACCGTCAACGTGGTGGCGCCCGGCTTCATCGACACCGACATGACACGCGCCTTGCCGCAGGCGCAGCGCGAGGCGCTGCTGGGCCAGATCGCGCTGGGACGGCTGGGCGAGGCGCGCGACATCGCCGAGGCGGTGGCGTTCCTGGCCTCACCCGCGGCCGGCTACATCACCGGCGAGACCCTGCACGTCAATGGCGGTATGTACATGGCGTGATCGCGCGTGGTTGGGCGATGATGCCGACCGTTCGGCTGCGCATGGCGGCCAAGTAGCGGCACCGCAAGGCTTCCACTACAATGCCGCGGCTTCGGGGGAGCGTTGTCGTGATTGCGGCAGGCCGCGCCTGAACGAATCCCATTGCGAGGAACAAAAACACATGAGCAGCATCGAAGAGCGCGTCAAGAAGATCGTGGTGGAGCAGCTTGGCGTGAAGGAAGACGAAGTGACGCCCAACGCATCGTTCGTCGACGACCTTGGCGCCGATTCGCTCGACACGGTCGAACTGGTGATGGCGCTCGAAGAGGAATTCGAATGCGAGATCCCGGACGAGGAAGCCGAGAAGATCACCACCGTGCAGCAGGCGATCGATTACGTGAAGGCCCACGTCAAGGCCTGAGCGGGCGCCAGCGTCGTGCGGCAGAGCTGCGCCCTCGTGGCGCAGTTTTGTTTTGGTGGGGCTGAATCGCGCATCGCCGGCGGCGCGCGCGACCTGGCCCGGGTTGGACGAGTGCAGGGGTGAACCATGAAGCGTCGAGTCGTCGTCACCGGTCTTGGCATCATCAGTCCCGTCGGCAACGACGTGGCCAGCGCATGGGCCAGCATCCTCGCCGGCCGTAGTGGCATCGGCCCGGTCACCCATTTCGACGCCTCGACCTTCCCGACCCGCATCGCGGGCGAGATCCGCGACTTCGATCCGGCGCAGTACATCGCACCCAAGGATGTGAAGAAGATGGATCCGTTCATCCACTACGGCATCGCCGCCTCGGTGCAGGCGCTGGCCGACGCCGGCCTCAAGCCGCACGAGCATGACGAGGAACGCATCGGCGTGGCCGTGGGCGCAGGCATCGGCGGCATCGCCACGATCGAAAAGACCTCGATCACCTACCACGAGTCGGGCCAGCGCAAGATCTCGCCGTTCTTCGTGCCCAGTTCGATCATCAACATGGCCTCGGGCCAGCTGTCGATCATGCTCGGCCTCAAGGGCCCCAACATCGCCTGCGTGACCGCCTGCGCCACCGCGACCCACAACCTCGGCCTGGCCATGCGCATGATCCAGTACGGCGACGCCGACGTGATGGTCGCCGGCGGCGCCGAGTATTCGACGGTCGGCACCGCGATGGGCGGCTTCTGCTCGGCGCGCGCGCTGTCCACGCGCAACGACGAGCCGGAGAAGGCGAGCCGGCCGTGGGACAAGGACCGCGACGGCTTCGTGCTGTCCGATGGCGCGGGCGTGCTGATCCTGGAGGAGTACGGCCACGCCACCACGCGCGGCGCGCGCATCTACTGCGAACTGGTCGGCTTTGGCATGAGCGGCGACGCCTGGCACATGACCGCGCCGAGCGAGAACGGCGAGGGCGGCGGCCGCTGCATGAAGGTCGCGCTCAAGGACGCGGGGCTGGACGTGTCGCAGGTGCAGTACATCAATGCCCATGGCACCTCCACCCCGGCCGGCGACGCCGCCGAGGTGCAGGGCATCCGCGGCGTGTTCGGCGCGCATGCCGACCGCCTCATGGTGAGTTCGACCAAGTCGATGACCGGCCACCTGCTTGGCGCCGCCGGTGGCGTCGAGGCGATCTTCTCGGTGCTCGCGCTGCGCGACAACGTGGTGCCGCCCACGATCAACCTCGATGCGCCGGGCGAAGGCTGCGACCTGGATTTCGTGCCGCACACCGCGCGCGAGGCCAGGCTCGACGTGGTGCTGTCCAACTCGTTCGGGTTTGGCGGCACCAACGGCACGCTGGTGTTCCGTCGCCTCTGAGCCGCGCTGGCGCCGTGCGCGGCGGTCTTCGCCGGGCACCGGCGGGCGACGCGGTGTGCGCACGCCCTGCATCATGTCGGCTACCTAGCGATGACAGGCCGCGCGGCACCGGACCATGAACCTCCTCGTCCAGCACATCGACGGCGCCCGTGACCTGCTGCCGCTGGCGGCGGCCGATCCCGTGCGCTATCCCGCGCTGCTGGAAAGCGCCGCGCGCGGTGGTGCGCGCGCGCGCTGCGACCTGTTGCTGCTGCATGCGGGCGAGCGGCTCGTGCTCGGCGCCGACGGCCGTCTCGACGACGGCACCGGCCAGGCGCTGGACGGCGGTTTCCTGGCCGCGCTCGACCGGCGTTGGGCCGCCACGCGCGGCGCCGCGGCGAGCGATGCGGCGCTGCCGTTCCATGGCGGCTGGCTGCTGTACCTGGGCTACGAACTGGCTGGCGAGCTCGAGCCGCGCCTGGCCCTGCCGGCACCGGCCGAGCCGTGGCTGCCCACCGCGCTGGCGCTGCGTTGTCCGGCGGCGCTCATCGTCGACCATGCGCGTGGCCGCACCACGCTGGTCGCCGAGCCCGATCGCGCCGACCTGCTTGATCTCATGCAGGCGGACCTGGCCGCGGCCCCGGACTGGAGCCCGCGCGCGGTGAGGCTGGCGCAGCTCGACGAGGAGCCGGCGCAGCGCTTCATCGAGGGCGTCGCGCGCGTGCAGGCGCACCTGCGCGCGGGCGACGTGTTCCAGGTCAACCTGTCACGCGCCTGGCGTGGCCGCTGCGCGCAGGCGCTGGCCGCGGCCGACCTGCACGCGGCCCTGCGCCGTGCCAATCCCGCGCCCTTCGCGGGCCTGTTGCAGTTTGGCGATGCCGCGCTGGTGAGTTCCTCACCCGAGCGCCTGCTGCAGCTGCGCGACGGCCTCGCACAGACGCGGCCGATCGCGGGCACGCGGCCGCGGTTCGCGGGCGATGACGATGCTGCGCGCATCGCCGAACTGGTGGGCCATGCCAAGGAGCGGGCCGAACACGTGATGCTGATCGACCTCGAGCGCAACGACCTCGGCCGCGTCTGCGTGCCGGGCAGCATCGAAGTCGACGAGTTCATGGCGGTGGAGAGCTACGCCCACGTCCACCACATCGTGTCCAACGTGCGCGGCCGCCTGCGCGCGGGCGTGACGCCGGGGCAGGCGATCGCGGCGCTGTTCCCGGGCGGCACGATCACCGGCTGCCCCAAGCTGCGCTGCATGCAGATCATCGCCGCGCTCGAAGGCGGTGGGCGCGGCGCCTACACCGGCTCGCTCGGCTACCTCGACCGCAGCGGCGACCTCGACCTCAACATCCTGATCCGCACGCTCACGCTGCGTGGCCGCGAGCTCGCGTTCCGCGCCGGCGCTGGCATCGTGGCCGACTCCGATGCGCAGCGCGAGCTGGAGGAAACCCGCGCCAAGGCGCGCGGCCTGCTGCGCGCGCTGCAGTGACGGCGGTCCGGGTGCACGCCGCGCGTGGGGCCGTCCTTGGCCGGGCTCCGCGCCGGGGACGCGCGCGGACCTTCAATCGAAGCCGTTGGCGAAGATCACGTCGGCGCCGGGGCCGAAGCACTGGGTGGGCACCGACGCGCGCTTCCACAGTCCGGTCGCGCCTTCCTGAACGATGTAGTCGACCTGGTACATGTCGTGCAGGTAGCCGGTGTCGGAGCGATCCTGCAGGCGATAGGCGTAGGGACGCGGGCGATAACGGCATGCCTGCGCGAGCGAGCTGTCATCGAAGCCGCCGATGAGTCCGCCCATGTCCAGGCCGCTGCTCCAGTAGCTGGTGTTCTGCGTTTCCTGGGTGATGCCGCTGGTGAACTCGTAGGCCGCGCCCGCGGTCACCTTGGCGATGAAGCCCGCGCTGAAGTCGAACTGCGCGCCCACGCGCGTGGAGCTGTCGAAGCTGGTGACGTTGCCGGTAAGCGAGCCGCTGGAATCGGACAGGTTCCACGAGTTGGTGGCGCTCGTGCCGATCGCGATGTCGGACCAGATGTCGCGCGTGGGCAGGTTGCCGTAGTTGGTGCAAGCGGCCCAGCTGTCGTTGGCACCGGGCATCGGCCAGTTGCCGCTGCCGTTCCACAGCAGGTCGCCGCGCACTTCGATGTCGGCGAACCTGCCCGCGGCGCGGTTCCAGACCAGCGCGCGGAACCAGCCGTCGTTGGCGACCGGATCGCACACCGCCTGCGGGTAGCCCGGCGGGTCGACATGCAGGTCGCCGAACACCTGGATCTCGGCCACGCGCAACGCGGCGTTGCCCGGATGCTGCAGGCGGATCCAGCGTGCCTGCAGCAGGGTGCCCGGCGCGGTCGGGCTGCGCGTCCAGATGTTCCAGCGGTCGTAGGACACCTCGTCGCCGGTTTCGGGCGCATAGGTGGTGACGCCGGCGCCGCCGGGCAGGCCGATCGGGCTCATCGGCGTGGTGGAGGCGTACACGCGAAAGCCCTGCAGGTCGATCGCATCGCCGGCGGCGGGGAACACGCGGATGTTGGCGATGCTGCGCACCTGGCCGAGGTCGATCTCGACGTACGGCTGCGCCTGCGCCGCGGGTGCGCGTGCCTCGCTGCTGAACTTGCCGTCGGTCACCGCGGCGGCGTCGGTGTTGCCCAGCGCGACGTTGGTGGTGACCGGCCGGAACAGCGCCAGGCTGCTCCAGTCGCGGCTGAGCGGGACCCACTGCGCGGGTTTGTGGCCCAACGCCTGCACGCCGGCTGCGGGAATCGTCGTGTCCCAGTCCTGCGCGTCGCTGCCGATCAGGCTGCGGCTGCCGTCGACCTTGGCGCACATGCGCATCGAGCTGTTGGGATCGAGACCTTCGGCCGCGCGCGCCACGTCGTACTTGTAGCAGTCGAACGCGGTTTCCTCGTAGACGGTCAGCGCCTCGCCCTGGGTCTGCTGCTGGCCCTGGTCGACCGTGAGCGAGGTCTCGTTGCCGTGGATCGCGCCCTTGGCCGCCTGCCAGTTGTGGCCGGCCGTGATGCTGACCGACGCCTGCACCGTGAACGGCAGGCTGTCGGGCGTGCCGACCTCGATGCCGACATAGCCGGACACGTCGTTGGCGGTATAGCTGCCCGAGCGGGTTTCGGTGCTGGTGGTGCCGGTGACCGATTGGCCCCACGAGGACTGTTTGTCGGTGGCGTTCTGGGTGGCGGCGAAGTGGGGCGGCAGCCACACCACCTGGCGCATCTGCGGCTCGAACACCCGTGCACATTCGTTGCCGAGTGTGCCGTGCAGCGAGTCGCCGTCGAAATCCGGCGCGGCCAGATCCATCGCGGTCATGCTGTTGAAGGCATTGTTGATTTCCAGTGCATGGCTGCCGGCGAACGACTGCGGATCGCTCGGGTTGGTGAGGCGCCAGCGCGAACGCAGCACCTTGCCCGTGGTGTCGCGTGACACCGTCATCACGTCACCCACGCCGTCGCCGTTCATGTCGCCGGCGGTGGCATTGACGAAGGACAGGTCCTGGTAGTTCTCGACGTTGTACTGGGCTTGGTAGGCGGGGTTGCCGATGTTGTAGCGCCACACCGACCCGATGCCGCCGCTGTTGGCGCCGGCATTGATCGTGACCGTGGTCGAATAGTTGCGCGTGGTGTTGCCCGGGTAGTGCGCGGTCAGCGACACCGTGTAGTTGCCGTCGAGCGCGTACAGATGGTTGGGCGCGACTGCGTGTGAGATGCCGCTGTTGTCGCCGAAGTTCCAGTCGTACTGGATGGCGTCTCCCGTGCTGGTGTTGACCAGGCTGAGGTTGCGCCCGGTGGTCTGGAACGTGAAACCGGCGGCACGATCCACGGCCGGGTGCCAGGCCTGCACCAGCAAGCGGTCGCTGGGGTCGGAGCGGGCGAGGATGAGTTCGGCCTTGGGTGTCGCATCGATGTTGGCGATGACGGCCTCGAAGCTGGCGCGCCCGTTCTCGTTCTGCTGCTGCACCAGCCAGCTGGCATCGAACTCCTGGCTCGGGCTGCGCCGGTACAGGTCGAAGTCGACGATCGCGCCGCTGCTGTCGCGGCTGGTGGTGAAATGCACGAGGCGCTGCACGATGTAGTCGTAGCTGGTCTCCTGCAGCTGCACGTGCACCACCAGTTCGGCGGCGGCGGTGTCGACCAGGTCACCCGCATCGGCCTCGATCTTGAGGATGTTGTCGACCCCGATCGGGTCGAGGTAGGTGCCGACCGTGGTCGCGATCGACTTGCTGCCGATCGCTTCGTTGCCCGCGGCGATCGGCAAGGCCGGCGCGCTCGGCTGGAACTCGAGGATGTCGTAGACCAGTTGCCGGCCCTGGCCCGAGCCGACCTCGCTGACCACCGCGATCTGATCGCGCCCATCCAGCAGCAGGTCACCCGCGGCGAAGCCGACCGAACTGCCCACGGTGCCGGGGCGTTGCCAGAAGCCGGCACGCGCGTTGTCGCCCTGCGCGATACCGCCGTTGCCGTCGCCTTGCAGCACGTACACTTGCGCGTGATGGTTGCTGGTGCGCACCATCACGGCCAGTTGCTGGACACCGCCGGTGCTGCCGGAGAAGTCGCCCGCGAGCAGTTCGACCTGGCTGAACGGTTGCGACAGCAGCCAGGTGTCGATGAGGTTGGCCGCGGCCGGCTCGCCCCGTTGGTACACACCGAGCTTGAGGTTGCCATCGGACATGCGGTAGGCGGCCACCAGTTCGTCACGGCCATCGCCATCGAGGTCGATCGCCAGCGCACGCTGCAGCTTGCCGCCGGCGAGGGCGGCCGGTTGCGGGTTGCGGTAGAGCTGCGTGTACGGCGGGGTTTCGCCGGCCGCGGCCGGGCGGTACTCGTCGATCACGTCCAGGCCCGGTGCCGCGATCAGGTGCAGCAGTTCCACGTCCTGCGCCATCGGCGCATGCACGCCGAAGGGCGAGGTGTCGCAATCGATCGGGCCCGGGTCACCGAGCACGAAGCGCGGCAGCGGTGCGGGCGCGGCGCTGCCGGCTGTCGCGCCCAGGCCGCTGGTCAGGCCTGCAAGCAGGCTGGCCAGCCACGCGAACGCGCGGAAACCGCGGTCCCGGCGGCGGGGTCCGGTGGTGGGTGCGAGTTGGGATCGGGGTGCCATGACTGCGGTCTCGGTCTCTCGCCGGATCGGCGATGCCGATGTACGCGCAGGCTGGCGCGCCGGCGGATCATGGATCGCGCGGAGACCGGCACATGGGTCGGTGTGCCGGTCGGAGGGGCCGCGCCGACACCACACGCTGTCGCATGCCGCGGTCGGCACGGCGGGCGCCCGGCTCGCGTGCGTGGCACGATCCGGGTAGGCTGCACGGTTACGCCAGACCTCGCGCCGCTTCCGATGCTCCAGCCCGTGTTCCCCACTCGCCTGCGCGGCCGTGCCGTGTGGCGCGGCCTGCTCGGCCTGCTGCTGCTGGCGCTGCTGCTCGCAGGTGCGTGGCTGTGGCGCGACTACCGGGGCTGGACCCACGCGCCGCTGGCCGGACTGCCGGGGGCGGCGACGCTCGAGGTCGCGCGCGGTTCGGGGTATGCGCAGATCGTCGCGCAGTTGCATCATGCCGGCGTGCCGGCCGCCGGCGCGCGCGAGCGCCTGTACTGGCGCCTGCTCGGTCGCGAACTGGGCGTGGCCAACCGCCTGCACGCGGGTGAGTACGCGCTCACGCCCGGGCTGAGTCCGCGCGCACTGCTGCAGCGCATGGCCGCCGGGCAGGTGGTGCAGCACCATTTCACCATCGTCGACGGCTGGACCTTCCGCCAGCTGCGCGTCGCGCTGGCGGCCGAAGCCGGCCTCGTGCAGACGCTGCCCGGCGCCAGCGACGCCGACATCGCGCGGCGGCTGGACATCGACGGCGGCAAGCCTGAAGGCTGGTTCCTGCCCGAGACCTATGCCTGGGTCAAGGGCGAATCCGACTACGACGTGTTGCGTCGCGCCCATGCGGCGATGCGCGACGCACTGGCGCGGGCATGGGCCACGCGCAGCGCGCAGGTCAAGCTCGCCGATCCCTACCAGGTGCTCATCCTCGCCTCGATCATCGAAAAGGAAACCGGGCTGGGCAGCGAGCGTGCGCAGATCGCAGGCGTGTTCCTGCGCCGGCTCGCGCTCGACATGCGCCTGCAGACCGACCCGACCGTGATCTACGGCATGGGCGAACGCTACGACGGCAACATCCGCCGCCGCGACCTGGAAACCGACACGCCGTGGAACACCTACACGCGTGCGGGACTGCCGCCGACGCCGATTGCACTGCCGGGCCTGCCGGCGCTGCAGGCGGCGACCCACCCCGCGCCCGGCGACGAGTTGTACTTCGTCGCGCGCGGTGACGGCAGCCACGAGTTCTCGCCCACGCTCGACGCGCACAATCGCGCGGTGCGCAAGTACCAGTTGCGGCGCGAGCCATGAGCGGGCGCTTCATCACCCTCGAAGGCGGCGAAGGCGCGGGCAAGAGCACGCTGCTGGCGCTGGTGCGCGAGCGCCTGGTCGCACGCGGCATCGAGGTGGTGGTGACGCGCGAGCCGGGCGGCACGCTGCTGGGCGAGGCGGTGCGCGCGCTGGTGCTCGATCCCGGGCACCAGCGCATGTGCAGCGAGAGCGAACTGCTGCTGGTGTTTGCATCACGCGCGCAGCATGTGCGCGAGCGCATCGCGCCCGCGCTCGCGGCCGGGCACTGGGTGCTGTCGGACCGCTACACCGATGCGAGCTACGCCTACCAGGGCGGTGGTCGCGGCCAGCCGATCGAGCGCATCGCCGCGCTCGAGGCATGGGCCGCGCCGCTGCGCCCGGACCTGACCCTGCTGCTCGACCTGCCCGTGGCGCAGGGCATGGCACGGGCCGGCGCGCGCGGCGCAGCCGACCGCATCGAGGGCGAGGACGCCGGGTTCTTCGAGCGCGTGCGCGCGGTCTATCGTGAACGCGCCGCGGCCGAGCCGGGCCGATTTCGCATCATCGATGCGAGCCAGCCGCTGGCGCGGGTGTGCGCGGCCGTGGCGGCGCAGGTCGATGCCTTCGTCGAACTGCACGAGGCCGGCGCATGACCGGGCTGGCACCCTGGCAGCAGGAGGCGTGGCGCAGCCTCACGGCCGCGCTGCAGCAGCAGCGCCTGCATCACGCCTTGCTGTTCGCGGCGCCGGCCGGGCTGGGCAAGCGTGCACTGGTGGAGGCCTTGGCCGCGGCAGCCCTGTGCGGGCACCCCGACGCCCACGGCCTGGCCTGTGGCGCCTGCCGCGCCTGCGCGCTGGTGGCGGCGGGGTCGCATCCCGACCTCGTGCGGGTGGGACTGGAGCTGCGCGATGACGGCCGGCCGCGCACCGAGATCACCATCGAGCAGATGCGCGTGCTGGCGCAGCGCCTGGCACTGTCGAGCCAGTTCGGCGGCCTGCAGCTGGCGCTGGTCGATCCGGCCGACCGCCTCAATGCGAGCGCGGCCAACGGCTTGCTCAAGACGCTGGAGGAGCCGGCCAGCCATACCGTGATCGTGCTCGTGGCCGACGATGCCTCGCGCCTGCCGGCGACGATCCGCAGCCGCTGCCAGCGTGTCGACCTGCGCCCGCCGGCCGCAGCCGAGGCGCTGGACTGGCTGCGGGGGCAGGGCGTGGCGCCGGCGCTGGCGCAGGAAGCGCTCGCGGCCAGCCTCGGCAATCCCGGGCTCGCGCTGGCGTGGAGCAAGGATGCGAGCCTGCCGCTGCGCGAGTCCTGCGTACAGGACCTGGCCGCGCTCGCGGCGGGCCGGCGCAGCCCGCTGGAACTGGCCGAGCAATGGGCGGCCGACCGTCCCGCGCAGCGGCTGTGGTTTGCCGCGGTGCTCGCGCGTGACGAGGCCCGCCGGCGTGCCGATATGACCGCGCCGTCCTTGACCACGCGGGCGGAAATCCCCAAGCTTGCGGCGTGGTTTGGCCGCGCCAATCGCGCGCGCGGCCTGTTGCTCACCACGTTGCGGATCGACCTGCTGTTGCTCGACCTGCTGCGTGACTGGCCCCAGCGCGATGCGACACCGGACCGAGGCTGAATCATGGCGACACCTGGCAGTGGCGGCGCTCCGCGACAGGGCATCCTTTCGCTGGCGATCAAGGACAAGGGCGCGCTGTTCAATGCCTACATGCCGTTCGTGCGTGGCGGCGGCCTGTTCGTGCCGACCTCCAAGCAGTACAACATCGGCGACGAGGTGTTCCTGCTGCTGTCGCTCATGAACGAGGGCGACCGCCTGCCCGTGGCCGGCCGCGTGGCCTGGATCACGCCCGCGGGTGCGCAGGGCAACCGGGTCGCCGGGATCGGCGTGCAGTTCAACGAGTCCACCGACGGCGAAGTCGCGCGCACCAAGATCGAATCGATCCTCGCCGGCATCCTCGGCCAGGAGCGGCCGACCCACACGATGTAGGGCCGGTGCGCATCCTCGTACTCGGCGCCGGCGCGATCGGCGGCTATTTCGGCGCGCGCCTGCTCGAGCGTGGCGCCGACGTCGAGTTTCTCGTGCGCCCGGCGCGCGCGGCACGACTGGCCGCCACCGGCCTGCGCGTGGTCTCGGCACACGGCGATTTCGCGCGTCCGGTGCGGGCGCTCACGCGTGCCGACGGCGCCCGCGACCTCGTGCTCCTCTCGTGCAAGGCCTATGACCTGGACGATGCGATCGCCGCGATCAGACCCGCGGTGGGGCCGCATACGCGGGTGTTGCCGCTGCTCAACGGGCTGCGCCACCTCGCCGCGCTCGATGCGGCCTTCGGTGCCGCGCGCGTGCTCGGCGGCGTGGCCCACATCTCGGTCACGCTCGATGCCGAGGGCACGGTCCGGCACCTGGGCAAGCTCGAACGCCTCACCTTCGGCAGCCGCGACCGCGGCGTGCCCGCGCCCGTGCGCAGTGCGCTGCTGGCGCTGGGTCCGCAGGCGGTCGAGAGCACCGACATCCTCACCGCGATGTGGGACAAGTTCGCGCTCATCGCCACGCTCGCGGGCATGACCTGCCTCATGCGCGCTTCGGTGGGCGAGATCGTCGCCACCGCCGATGGCGCGGACCTGATCCGGCGCCTGCATGGCGAGTGCTGCGCGGTGGCCGCACGCAGCGGCCACGCCCTGCCGGCCGCGGCCGTGACGGCGGCCGAGGCGATCCTCACCGGCGCGGGTTCGCCGCTCAAGGCCTCGATGCTGCGTGATCTCGAACACGGTGCGCGCACCGAGGGCGAGCACATCCTCGGCGACATGCGCGCGCGGGCGGCCGGCTGCGGGCTCGATGCGCCACTGCTCGCGGCCGCGCTCACCCACCTGCGCGTGTACGAGGCCGCGCGGCGAGCGTCGCACGCCTCAGCCGTGTAAGCGGCGCTGGCGGTCGCTGCCGCGCGCATCGGTGCGCGTGTCCGCCGCGTCAGCGGCTGGCGGCGAGCGCGTGCTGGCGAATGCGCGCGAGCATCGCGGCCAGGCCGTTGGAGCGCGTGGGCGAGAGGTGGCGCGACAGCCCGATCGAGTCGATGAACTGCGGCTCGGTGGCGAGGATCTCGCTGGCCGGCCGGTGCGAGTAGACGCGCAGCAGCAGCGCGATGAGTCCGCTCACGAT
The DNA here is from genome assembly GCA_014338185.1 of Lysobacterales bacterium. GTDB lineage: Bacteria > Pseudomonadota > Gammaproteobacteria > Xanthomonadales > Rhodanobacteraceae > Dokdonella_A. The sequence goes on from QUBV01000006.1 coordinate 37,860, forward strand.
CGACGAATCGCTGGTGGCGCGGAACTCCAGGCAGTGCGCATCGCCGCTGGCGGCGAGCCACACCTGCGACTGGCAGCCGCTGACCTTGTACGCGTCGGTCTTGAGCTCGTCCGGATACGGCGGCAGCTGGCGGCCGAGGTCGATCAGGTACTGGTAGCGCTCGGTCCAGTCGCCGAACCAGGCGAACTCATCGGCGATCGCCGCCTGCGCGGCCTGCGCGCTGTCGCTGGCGGAGGCTTCAGTCATCGGGCTTCACCACTTTCCAGCGCGGACCCTGTGCGGTGTCCTCGATCACCACGCCGAGCGCGAGCAGTTCGGCGCGGATGCGGTCGGCGCTGGCGAAATCGCGCGCCTGCTTGGCCGCCACGCGCGCATCGACGCGGCGCTGGATCTCGGCGGCGTCGAGCGCGGCCGTGCCCAGGTCCTGCTTGAACCAGTCCTCGGGGTCCTGCTGCAGGATCCCGAGCAGGTCGGCGGCGCCGAGCAGCGCGGCCTTGGCGCGGCGCTGCTCCGCACCGGCTGGCGCACCGCGCGCCGCGGCGGCGAGGCCGGCGAGGATCGCGAAGGCCTCGGGTGTGTTGAGGTCGTCGCACAGTGCGGCCTCGACCGCGGCGGGCGCGACGCGTTCGCTGGCGTCCACCGCGACATGGGCGAGGTCGCGCAGCAGCGTGTACCAGCCATCGAGCGTCGCGCGCGCCTGCGCCAGCGCCGCGTCGGACCAGTCCAGCGGCTGGCGGTAGTGGGCCTTGAGCAGCACCAGGCGCAGCACCTCGCCTGGGTACTGGTCGAGCAGCTCGTGCAGCACCAGCACGTTGCCGAGCGACTTGGACATCTTGCGCCCGTCGAAGGTGAGCATGCCGTTGTGCAGCCAGTAGCGCGCGAACGGCTTGCCGCCATGCGCGCAGGTGCTCTGCGCGATCTCGTTTTCGTGGTGCGGGAACATGAGGTCGTTGCCACCGGCATGGATGTCGATGGTCTGGCCCAGGTGGGTGGCCGCCATCGCCGAACACTCGATGTGCCAGCCGGGCCGGCCACGGCCCCAGGGGCTGTCCCAGCCGGGCAGGTCGGGCGTGGAGGGCTTCCACAGTACGAAGTCGGCCGGGTTCTTCTTGTACGGCGCCACCTCGATGCGCGCGCCCGCGATCATGTCCTCGACCGAGCGCCCCGACAGCGCGCCATAGGCGGGGAAGCTGGCCACGTCGAACAGCACGTGACCGTCCGCGGCATAGGCGTGGCCGGCGGCGATGAGCCGCTCGCACATTGCGATGATCGGTGCGATGTGCGCCGTGGCATGCGGCGTGAGGTCGGCCGGATCGGCGCCCAGGCGCGCCATGTCCTCGAGATAGGCCTTGGCGTAGCCGCTGGTGATGACCTCGATCGGCACCCCGGCCTCGCGCGCGGCGGTGTTGATCTTGTCGTCGACGTCGGTGATGTTGCGCGCGTAGACGACCTGCGGATAGAGCCGGCGCAGCAGGCGCGCGAGCAGGCCGAACACGACCGGCGGGCGCGCATTGCCGATGTGGACGTAGTTGTAGACGGTGGGCCCGCACACGTACAGGGTGACCCGCTGCGGATCGAGCGGGACGAATTCCTCGACGCGGCGGGTCAGGCTGTTGTACAGGCGCAGTGGCATCGCAGCTTCCCTGGAAGAACGCGAAATCATAGCAGTTGCGCCACGGCGGCCCGCCTGCGCGCTGCGGCTACGCGCCGCAGGCACGGGTCGGCCGGCTTAGGTCGGGGTTCAGCGATTGCGTGCTGAAATCGCCGCCAGCAAGCGTCATAGCCGTCATGCGGGAACGATCCGCAGCGGCCGATGCCGGAGGCGAGATGAAGGTATTGAGGGTGGCGATCGCACTGCTGCTGGCGGGGACCCAGCCGGCGGTGGCACAGGATCGGGGTTACGTCGACGAGATGGTCAGCAACGCCAAGGTGGCGTGGGCCGACGTGCTGCGCGTCGATCCGGTGTACGACCGCGTGCGCGGACCCGCGCGCGAGGTGTGCGAGGACGTGCCGACAAGCCATCCCGTCGACGAGCGCGGCAATCGCGTGGCCGGCACCGTGATCGGAGCCATCGTCGGCGGCGCGATCGGCAGCACGGTCGGCAAGGGCGACGGCCGCCGCGCCGCCACCGTGGCCGGCGCGGTGGCCGGTGGCGCGATCGGCAACAGCGTCGCGCGCGGCAACGAGGGCTATTACCAGGGCGTCGAGCGCCATTGCCGCATGGAAGCCGGCCCGGCCGAGGAACGCATCGTGGCCTACGACGTGCAGTACCGCTATCGCGGCGACGTGTTCATGTCGCGCCTGAACCACGACCCGGGCGATCGCGTGCGTGTGCGCGTGAGCATCGAGCCGGTCGAGTAGGCCGCACCCGCGCCCGTCGTATTGCGCCGCAGCAGTTTTGCCGCTATGGTGGCGCCCGTCACCCACGCACGATGCCGTCACCCAGCATGAGCCTTCTGGTCGTCCAGCCGCCGATCCTGTCCAGCGCCCGCATGGCCGCTGGCATGACCTCGCGCGCGCGCCGACCGGAACCGAGCCATCACGCCGGGTAGCCGATCGCGCGCTGTCGTTTCGATCTGGAATGCAAAACCCGGCCCTCGCGCCGGGTTTTTTTGTGGTTTTTTGCAGGTGCGCGACCTGTTTCGCGCGAACGATGCGGCAGCCGGCGACGGCTGCCTGCCTGGCACATGGCGGAGCCTGACGATGCGGCATTTCCTCTCCACCCAGGACTGGTCACGCGACGAACTGGATGCACTGCTGGCGCAGGCGGCCGCGTTCAAGCGCACGCCGGCCGGCACCCAGCTCGCGGGCAAGTCGATCGCGCTGCTGTTCTTCAATCCCTCGATGCGCACGCGCACGAGCTTCGAACTGGGCGCGTTCCAGCTCGGCGGCCACGCGATCGTGCTGCAGCCGGGCAAGGATGCCTGGCCGATCGAGTTCGAGCTGGGCGCGGTGATGGACGGCGAGGCCGAGGAGCACGTGGCCGAGGTCGCGCGCGTGCTGTCGCGCTATGTCGACCTGATCGGCGTGCGCGCGTTTCCCAAGTTCCGGGACTGGAGCGTCGACCGCGAGGATCGCGTGATCCAAGCCTTCGCGCGTCACGCGCGCGTGCCGGTGATCAACATGGAGACGATCACCCACCCGATGCAGGAACTGGCCCACATCCTCGCGCTGCAGCAGCATTTCGGCACCAGCGACCTGCGCGGACGCAAGTACGTGCTCACCTGGACCTACCATCCCCGGCCGCTCAACACCGCGGTGGCCAATTCGGCGCTGCAGATCGCCACGCGCTACGGCATGGACGTGACCTTGCTGTGCCCGACGCCCGAGTACCTGCTCGATGCGCGCTACATGGAGCACGCGCGGCGCAACGTCGCCGCACACGGCGGCTCGCTGTCGATCAGCCACGACCCACAGGCCGCCTATCGCGGCGCGCACGTGGTGTACGCCAAGAGCTGGGGCGCGCTGGCATATTTCGGCCGCTGGGAGCAGGAGCAGCCGATCCGTGACGCGCACCGGCATTTCATCGTCGACGAAGCCAAGATGGCGCTGACCGACCATGGCGTGTTCAGCCACTGCCTGCCGCTGCGGCGCAACGTCAAGGCCACCGACGCGGTCATGGACGCGGCCTCTTGCATCGCCATCGACGAGGCCGAGAACCGCCTGCACGTGCAGAAGGCGGTGATGGCCAGCCTCGCCGCGCAGCCACGCGGCGCGGCCTGACACCGCATCCGCACCCATCGACCCCACCGCCCACCGCGCAGGAATCCAGCATGTCCGCCCACGCCTCCAACGGTCCCATCGTGCTCGCCTTTTCGGGCGGCCTCGACACCAGCTTCTGCGTGCCCTGGCTCAAGGAGCGTGGCTGGGAAGTGCACACGGTGTTCGCCGACACCGGCGGCGTCGATGCCGACGAACGCGCCTACATCGAACGCCGCGCGCAGGAACTGGGCGTGGCTTCGCACCGCACGATCGACGGCGGGCCCGCGCTGTGGCAGCACTTCGTCAAGCCGTTCGTGTGGGCGGGCGAGGGCTACCAGGGCCAGTATCCGCTGCTGGTGTCGGACCGCTACCTCATCGTGGACGCCGCGCTCGCGCGCGCGGCGCAGCTGGGCACGCGGGCGATCGCGCATGGCTGCACCGGCATGGGCAATGACCAGGTGCGCTTCGACCTCGCGGTCAAGGCGCAGGGCGAGTACACGATCGTGGCGCCGATCCGCGAGATCCAGAAGGAGCACACCCACACGCGCGCCTATGAGCAGCAGTACCTGGAGCAGCGCGGCTTCGAGGTGCGTGCCAAGCAGAAGGCCTACACCATCAACGAGAACCTGCTCGGCCTGACGCTGTCGGGCGGCGAGATCGACCGCTGGCAGGCGCCGGGCGCGGGCGCGGCGGGGTGGTGCCGGCCGCGCGAGCAGTGGCCGACCGCACCGCTGCAGCTGCGTCTGCGCTTCGTGCACGGCGAGGCGGTCGCGCTCGACGGCGAGGCACTGCCCGGGCCGGCGCTGCTGGCCCGCCTCAATGGGTTGTTGGCCGCCTACGGCGTGGGCCGCGGCATCTACACCGGCGACACCACGATCGGCCTCAAGGGGCGCATCATTTTCGAGGCGCCCGGCCTCATCGCCCTGCTCACCGCGCATCGCGCGCTCGAGGAATCGGTGCTGACCAAGCAGCAGAACCGCTTCAAGCCCGAGGTTGCGCGCAAGTGGATCGAGCTGGTCTACGAGGGCTTCTTCCACGATCCGCTCAAGGCCGACCTCGAGGCATTCCTTGCCTCGAACCAGCGCATGGTCAACGGCGAGGTGGTGCTGCACAGCCATGGCGGCAGTGTCGGCGCGATCGCGGTCGAATCCCCGCACCTGCTCCACGCCAAGGGCGCCACCTACGCCCAGTCGGCCGACTGGGGCGTGGCCGAGGCCGAGGGTTTCATCAAGCTCTACGGCATGAGCTCGACGCTGTGGGCGCAGGTCAACGCCGGCGACGCGACATGAGCGAACTGCTCACCGCCACGCTCGACCACCTGCGCGCGCTGGTGGCGTTCGATACGCGCAATCCGCCGCGCGCGATCGACGGCGGCGGCATCTTCGCTTACCTGCGCGCGAACCTGCGCGGCTTCGACTGCGAGCTGCACGACCACGGCGCGGGCGCGGTCAGCCTGCTCGCGCGGCGCGGGCGGCCGCGCATCCTGTTCAACGTGCACCTGGATACGGTGCCGGACTCGCCGCACTGGAGCGCCGACCCGTTTGCGCTGCGCGTGGACGGCACGCGTGCGCTGGGCCTGGGCGCCTGCGACATCAAGGGCGCCGCGGCGGGCCTGCTGGCCGCGGCGCAAGCCAGCGCGGGGGATGCCGCGTTCCTGTTCACGAGCGACGAGGAGGCCAACGATGCACGCTGCATCGCGGCGTTCCTGCGCCAACAACACGATTACGACGCGGTGATCGTGGCCGAGCCCACCTGCGCCAAGGCCGTGCTCGCCCATCGCGGCATCAGCTCGCTGCTCGTCGGCTTCGCCGGTCGCGCCGGCCATGCCTCGGCCGCGCAGCAGGCCGGCGACAGCGCGGTGCACCAGGCCGTGTGCTGGGGCGCGCGCGCGCTCGGGCTCGCGGCCGGCTTCGCCGACGAGCAGTTCGGCGACCTGCGCGGACTGCGTTTCAACATCGGCCGCATCGAAGGCGGCATCAAGGCCAACGTGATCGCGCCCGAGGCCGAACTGCGCCTGGGCATGCGGCCGCTGCCGTCGATGGATGTCGACGCGCTGCTCGCCCGGCTGCGCGACTGCGCCGAGGTCGTGCCCGCGCGCCTGGTCGAGACCTTCCGCGGACCATCCTTGCCCGCGGGCGCGCCGGCGCAGGCTGAGGCGCGGCGCGAGGCTGCGCAGCGCGTGGCGACATCGCTGGCGCTGCCGCTCGGCGCCGCCGTGGACTTCTGGACCGAGGCCGCCCTGTTTTCGCAGGCCGGACTCACCGCCTTCGTGTATGGCCCGGGCGACATCGCCCAGGCGCACAGCGCCGACGAGTGGGTCGCGCTGGAGCAACTCGAACAATACGCCCGCACCTGCCACCGCCTGCTGGAGACCCGATCATGAACCTGCAATCCGTGCTTGCCACGCTCGACCAGGCCCTCGCCGTCCGCCGCGACGATCGGGGGTCGCTTCCGATCCGCACATGCTGAGCGGCCGCTGACGATGACCGACCTGCGCCTCACCATCCTGCGCCTGCTGTCCAACATGGCCAGCACCAAGGAGATCCAGCAGTACCTCAAGCGCTTCTCGCAGCTCGATGCCGCGCGCTTTGCCGTGGTCAAGGTCGGTGGCGCGGTGCTGCGCGACGAGCTCGAGGCGCTGGTGTCTTCGCTCGCGTTCCTGCAGCAGGTCGGACTCACGCCGATCGTGGTGCATGGCGCGGGCCCGCAACTGGATGAGCGCATGCAGGCGGCCGGGATCCAGAAGCGCACCGTCGACAACCTGCGCGTGACCGATGCCGCAGTGCTCGCGATCGTGCGCCAGGTGATGCGCGAGGAGAACCTCAAGCTGGTCGAGGCCTTGCAGGCCCAGGGCGTGCGCGCGACCGCGATCCAGTCGGGCGTGTTCGAAGCCGAGTTCCTCGACCGCGACGTGTACGGCCTGGTCGGCCGCGTGGTGCGCGTGGACACCGATGGCATCCAGGCCGCGATCAAGGTCGGCTCCATCCCCGTGATCGCCTCGCTGGCCGAGACGCGTGAGGGGCAGATCGTCAACGTCAATGCCGACTTCGCCGCCAACGAGCTGGTGCAGGTGCTGCAGCCGTACAAGATCGTGTTTCTGACCGGCACCGGCGGCCTGCTCGACGAGCACGGCAAGGTCATCGATTCGATCAACCTGTCCACCGAGTACGAGCACCTGCTCGCCCAGCCGTGGCTGGGTGGCGGCATGCGCGTCAAGCTCGAACAGATCAAGGACCTGCTCGATGGTCTGCCGCCCTCGTCGTCGGTGTCGATCACACGCCCGGCCGAGCTGGCCAAGGAGCTGTTCACGCACAAGGGGTCGGGCACGCTGGTGCGGCGCGGCGAACGCGTGCTGCGCGTGCAGGACTGGGCCGCGCTCGACCTCGCGCGCCTGCGTGGGCTCATCGAGTCGGCCTTCGGCCGCGAACTCGTGCCCGACTACTTCGAGCGCACCCGCCTGCTGCGCGCCTACGTGAGCGAGAACTACCGCGCGGCTGTGATCCTCGTCGAAGCCGGCGGCCAGGTGTACCTGGACAAGTTCGCGGTGCTCGACGAGGCGCAGGGCGAGGGCCTGGGCCGCGCGGTATGGCAGGTCATGCGCGAGGAGACGTCGTCGCTGTTCTGGCGTTCGCGCCACGGCAATGCGATCAATGCGTTCTACTACGGCGAGAGCGATGGCTGCCTGCGCCTGCCGCGCTGGCGCGTGTTCTGGTACGGGCTGGGCGATTTCACCGCGATCCAGCGCTGCGTCGCACTGGGCGAGGCGCGCCCGGCCACGCTGCTGGATGCGCCCGCGGCCGCGGTCAGGACCCATGCCGGGGAGGCAGTGCGCGAGCCATGAACAAGAGCGTGGGCATCGTCGGCGCGCGTGGCCACACCGGCGCCGAACTCATCCGCCTGATTGCGCGCCATCCGCACTTGCAACTGGCCTTCGTATCCTCGCGCGAGCTGGCAGGCCAGCGCGTGGACGGGCAGGTCGACGCCTATCAGGGCGACCTGTGCTACGAGAGCCTGTCGCCGGCCGAGGTCGCCGCGCGCGGCGCCGACGCGGTGGTGCTGGCGCTGCCCAACGGCAAGGCCGGCACGTTCGTCGCCGCGATCGATGCCGCGCACCCGGCCAGCGTGATCGTCGACCTGTCGGCCGACCACCGTTTCGACGAGGCCTGGTACTACGGCTTGCCCGAGCTCACGCGCGCGCATTATCGCGGCCAGACGCGCATCAGCAACCCGGGCTGCTACGCCACCGCGATGCAGCTGGCGATCGCGCCGCTGCGGCAGCAGCTGGCGGCGCCGCCGACCTGTTTCGGCGTGTCGGGCTATTCGGGTGCGGGCACCACCCCGTCCGAGCGCAACGACCCGGCCAAGCTGCGCGACAACCTCATGCCCTATGCATTGGTCGACCATCTGCACGAGCGCGAGGTCACGCGCCAGCTCGGCCTGCCGGTCGAATTCATGCCGCATGTCGCGCCGCATTTCCGCGGCATCACGCTCACCGCCAACCTGTGGCTGCGACAGCCGTGCCAGCTGGCGGACCTGGTGGCGCGCTATCGCGACTTCTATGCCCGCGAGCCGCTGGTGCACGTGGTCGAGGCGGCGCCGTGGGTCAGTGCGATCGCGGGCCGGCATCATGTCGACATCGGCGGCATCACGCTGGCGCCGGGCGGCAAGCGCGTGGTGGTGGTCGCCACCATCGACAACCTGCTCAAGGGCGCGGCCACGCAGGCGCTGCAGAATCTCAACCTCGCGCTCGGACTGGCCGAGCTGGAAGGCATTCCCCATGAGTGAGCTGCTGTGGCAGAAGGCGGGCGTCCGCACCGACGAGCGCATCATGCGCTTCCTCGCCGGCGACGATGTGCTGCTGGATCGCGAGTTCTTCCTGCACGACATCGCTGCGAGCAAGGCCCATGTCGAGGGCCTGGCCCGGATCGGCATCGTGGCGGCGGCCGAGTGCGCGGCGTTGCTGGCCGAGCTCGACCTGCTGGCCGAGGATTTCCGCGCCGGCCGCTTCGTGCTCGACGCGCGCCACGAGGATGGCCACTCGGCGATCGAGGCGCGTCTGACCGAGCGGCTCGGCGATGCCGGGCGCAAGGTCCACACCGGGCGCAGCCGCAACGACCAGGTGCTGGTGGCGACGCGCCTGTGGCTCAAGCAGCGGCTGGCCGAACTCGCCGCGTGCTGCCATGCCGCGGCCGGTGTCTGCCTGGACCGCGCCGGAGGTGAGGCCTTGCCGATGCCCGGCTACACCCACCTGCAGCGCGCGGTGGTGTCGTCCACCGCGCTGTGGTTTGCGGGCTTCGCCGAGGCCTTCATCGACGATGCCGTGCGCGCGCGCGATACGCTGACCTGGATCGACGCCAATCCGCTGGGCACCGCGGCCGGCTACGGCGTGAACCTTGCGCTCGATCGCGACCACACCACCGCGGCGCTCGGCTTCACGCGCCTGCAGCTCAATCCGGTGTATGCGCAGCTCTCGCGCGGCAAGTTCGAGATCGCCGCCCTCGACGCGCTGGGCGCGGCCTTGCTCGACCTGCGCCGCCTGGCCTGGGACCTGTCGCTGTTCACCACCGCCGAGTACGCGTTCGTGAGCCTGCCCGCGCAGTACACCACGGGCAGCTCGATCATGCCCAACAAGCGCAATCCCGACGTGGTCGAACTCATGCGCGCGAGCTACGCGAGCGTGGCCGCGGCGCGCTGCGAGATCGAGCAGTTGCTGTCGCTGCCCTCGGGATACCAGCGTGACCTGCAGTTCAGCAAGGGCGCGATCGTGCACGGGTTCGGGCGTGGGCTGGCTGCGCTCGAATTGTTGCCCGACCTGCTGGCACGGCTGCAGTGGAACGAGGCGGCGATGCGCGCGGCGATCGAGCCGTCGATGCACGCGACCGACGTGGCGATCGAGCAGGCCGTCGCGGGCGTGCCGTTTCGCGAGGCCTACCGCGCCGCGGCCGCCACCGCCGCCAGCGCCGGGGCCGGGCGCACGCCGGAGGCGAGCCTCGCCGCGCGGGTGTCGCCGGGCGCCGCGGCGAACCTGTGCCTGCCCGAATTGCGCGAACGCTGGCGCCGTCTGGCACCGTGAGCCCGCTCGCTGCGGATCGGCGCTCGGCTATGCTGGCGCCGACATGCCGTCCGCGCCAGCGATACCCATGACCCTGCCGTCGATCCACTTTGCCGCGGGCGATCGCGTGCTGGTGGCGGCGCCACATCCAGACGACGAAACCCTCGCCTGCGGCGAGCTCATCCAGTTCGCGCTCGACTGCGGTGCGCGGGTGCGCGTGCTGCTGGCCAGTGACGGCGACAACAACCCCTGGCCGCAGCGCTGGCTGGAGCGGCGGGTGTGGATCGGCGCGGCCGCGCGTGCGCGCTGGGGTGCGCGCCGCCGCGGCGAGGCACTTGCGGCCGCGGCCGTGCTCGGGCTTGAGGCTGCGCAGGTGCGCTGCCTGGGTTGGCCTGACCAGGGCCTGACCGCGAGCCTCATGGCCGGCGATGAGGGCGTGGCCGTGCTCGCCGATGAACTCGATGGGTTCGCGCCCAGCCATCTGGTGATGCCCGCGCTGGACGACCGCCACCCCGACCATGGCGCGCTGCATGTCGCGCTTGAGCTCGCGCTGCTGCGCAGCGGACTCGCCTGTCGCCGGATCTGTTACCGGGTGCATGGTGGCGCGGTGGCGGGAGAGCTGGCGGTGCCGCCCGCCGCCGCGCGCCAGCAGCGCAAGCGGGCCGCGCTGGCCTGCCATCGCAGCCAGCTCGCGCTCAGCCGCGGGCGGCTGCTCGCATTGGCGCAGCGACCGGAGTGGTTTACCCAAGGCGATGAGCCTGGCGCAGGGCGGGGACCGGCGTTGCCGCTGGTGTTCCGCATCGGCGCCCTGCCGGCGCTGCATGCGCGGCATGAACTGCTCGTGGTGCTCGCGACCGCGGAGGGGACCGTGCGGGCGCGCCTGCCACTGGCATGGTTCGGCCAGCGCGTGGCCGGCACTGCGCAGCTGGACCTGCAATGCGACGGCGACACGCTGCGGCTGACGCCGGCCGCGACGCTGCCGGCAATCCGTGCCGGCTGGGCCAAACTGCACCGGCGCGAGCCGCGCTGGGTGGTATTCGACCGGCATTGCTGGCAGCGCGCGCGGAGCTGATGCCACTGCCGGTGGCGTGCTGGCCGGCGCCGGAGCAGCTGGGGCGTGCGCGCTCTCCGCACCGGGTATGGTTGTAAACATTCTGCAATTACAACGGGTTACATATTGTGTTTTGCCTTGTTTGTTGGATCACATAACAATTTTCTTACGCTACCGCCGGTATCCTTGCCGGTTCCGATCCTGCGTCACTCCCCCTTGCGCCCTGCGCGCCGGCCATTGCGCCGGGTCGGTCGTCTGTCACTGCAAGCAAGCGAGGTTGAGATGACCTACGACATCGGCATCGGCCGTTGCATGGAACTGGGCGACGACACGGTCGTCGTGCGACTGGAAAGCGTGATGGTGCAACGGCTGTCGCCCGGCTATCCGTGGCAGCGTCCCGGCACCACCACCTTGCGCCTCAAGCGCGACCTGTGCAGCACCACGCGTCCGCCGCAACCCGACCAGGAAGTGTTCATCGACCGTGCCGCGCTGTCGCGCAAATCGATGGGCGCGCTCGACCTGGCCGGCAATGGCAAGACCATCTCGGTCGACCTGCGCGCCTTGCTCGACAACCTCAATCCGCAGCCGTCGGCCGGACCGCAGCCCAAGGGTTCGGGCGCACGCAGGAGCGTGGCGCGCTGAGCGGCGCAGATGCACCGTCTGGATACCGGGAGGCATTCCGGATCAGCTGGTTGTGGAGTTTTGTGCAAGTGATCTGTCGCCGTGCGGCCCATGCACGGCGGCGGATCCGGACCGACCGGTCGGTCCGGCGCCAGGCACCCGCATTCAGTCCACGAGTTGCTTGGCTTCGGACGGACCCACGATCTGCGCATGCCGCACCCGGCCGCGCGCCTCCAGCAGCGGATGCAGGAACACCACGCCGAGGATCAGCGCCGCGCCGAGGTAGAACGTCGGCGTGAGCTCGTGCTGCTCACCCAGCAGCAGGGCGGCGAGCACGATCGCATACACCGGTTCGAGGTTGGTGGCCAGTTGCGCGGCGAACGCACTCATGTGGCGCAGCGCCACCAGCGACAGCGTGAACGGCAGCAGGGTGCAGGCCAGCGCCAGCGCGAGCACGAGCAGCGCATCGCGTGCGTCGGGCAGGATGAAGACCTCGCTCGCGAGCGGCGCGAACAGCCACGGCAACAGCGGCGCGATCGCGGTCACGGTCAGCGTGCCCGCGCCCAGTTCCAGCGCGGTCACCGCAAACGCATCGCCCTGTTCCACCAGACGCTTGTTGAGCGAACCGAACAGCGCGACCAGCACCGCCGACAGCGTGCCCACGGCCAGTCCGAGCAGCATCGCCGGCGGCAGTCCGCCCACCACGAGCGCGACGCCGGGCAGGGTCGCCACCCCGAGCGCGAGTTCACGCCAGGAGAACCGGCGTCGCGCGAGCCACGGTTCCAGCAGCGCGGTCATCGGCGTGGCCAGCGCAATGCAGGTCGCGCCGACCGATGCGTTGGCAAGCTTGATCGAGCCGTAGAAGGTGAGCCAGTGCAGCGCCACCAGCACCCCGATGCCCGCGTAGGCGAGCACGAGCCGCGGCGGGATCGCGCGCAGCCCGCGCCAGGTGCGCGGCACCAGCGCCAGCGCGACCACCACGATGAGCATGCGCCACCACACCAGCGGCAGAGCGGCCAGCGAAATGAGCTTGCCGAGGATCGCGGTGAAGCCCCACAGCAGGACGCAGAAATGGATTTGCCACTGCGCCTTGGCAGCGGGCGACAGGGTGCTCACGAATCGGGACAATACAGGCGGTGCGGGTTGCGCATCCTAGCGCAGGGAGGGCCGGGCCGATGACAGCGCTGCGCATGTGGTTCAACGGCCGGCCAGCCACGCTCGATGACGTCGGCGCGCTGCTCAGCACCCCGTATGGCCACTTCACCTCGATGCAGGCGCGTGGCGGGCGTGTGCAGGGTCTGCAGCGGCACCTGGCGCGCCTGCAGCAGGCCACGCGCGCGCTGTTCGCGAGCGATCTGGATCTGGACGCTGCGCGTGGCTGGCTGCGCGATGCACTCGGCGATGCGGACGCATCGGTGCGCATGAGCGTGTACTCGCGCGCGTTCGATCGCGAGCGGCCGCTGCAGCCGGCGGCCGCCGACCTGCTGCTCGTGCTGGGCCCGCCGCGCCGCGTCGACGCCGCGCCGGTGCGCGTGTGCAGTGTGCAGGGCGAGCGCGCCGCGCCGCAGCTCAAGCACCTGGGCAGCTTCGGCCTGTGGTACCAGCGACGGCTCGCCCAACAGCGTGGCTATGACGATGCGCTGCTGGTCACTGCCGACGGCGAGGTGGCCGAGGGAACGATCTGGAACGTCGGCTTTGTCGACGCCGACGGCATCGTCTGGCCGACGGCTCCCGCGCTCGATGGCATCTCGATGCAACTGCTCAAGGCCGGGCTCGCCGAACTGGGCGTGGCGCAGACGGTGCGGCGGGTGGACCTGGCGGAGGTCGAGCGCTTCCGCGGTGCATTTTTCACCAACAGCACCTGTGCGGCGCTGCCGCTGGCCGCGATCGACGCGGTGACCTACACGCCCGGCCCGGCGACCCCGACGCTGCTGGCACGGGCGCTGGCGACCCAGCCGTGGGAGGCCCCCTGAACGGCCACGCCCCCGCGGCGCGTGCAAGCGTGATGCAGTTCCGCGTTGGCGCGTGGCGCCGGTCCGCATCCATGGCCAAAACCTGCTGCTAGACTTCCGCCCGTTGCGCTGGCGGAACCGTGCCGCGTCAGCCAATCCCGCGCAGCCCCGGGGTCGTGGCGGCCGCAATGAACCAGTGTCAGCCTTGAGTCCATTTGGGAGAGAACCAATGAAGAAGTCGTTGCTCGCCATCGCCGTCACCATCAGCGGCCTGGTGGCCAGTGCCAGTGCATTTGCCGAGAAGCCCGCGATCGGCGTGGCCGAGTTCAAGAACGAGTCGGCGGCCGGCTGGTGGCGCGGCGGCGTGGGCTGGGAGTTGTCGGGCATGCTGTCCAACGAACTGGCCAGCAGCGGCCACTTCCGCGTGGTCGAGCGCAACAAGCTCGAGAAGGTGCTCGAGGAGCAGAACCTCGCGGCCTCGGGCCGCGTGCGCGCGGGCACGGGTGCCAAGATGGGACAGGTCACCGGCGCCGACTATCTCGTGTTCGGCACCGTCACCGATTACGAAGAGAACACCGCGAGTACGGGCGGCGGGATCAGCTTCAAGGGCATCTCGCTTGGCGGCAAGAAGAGCCAGGCCTACGTGCGCGTGGACGTGCGCGTGGTCAACGCGACCACCGGCGACATCGAGTTCTCGCGCGCGATCGAAGGGCGCAGCTCCGGCGGCGGCATCAGCGTGGGCGTGTATCGCGGTGGTTTCGGCGGCGCGCTCGGCCATGAGGAGAACACGCCGGCCGGCAAGGCGATCGGCGCGGCGCTGGTCGAGATCAGCGAATACCTCGACTGCGTGATGGTGGTGCGCGGCAGCTGCGAGGCGGAGTACAACGCCAAGGAGCAGAAGCGTCGCGCCGGCACCAAGAAGGCGCTCAAGCTCGACTGAGGCGCGATCGCACCGGTGGACACGAACGGCGGCGGGGCAACCTGCCGCCGTTTGCTTGTGGCTCGGGTGTGGTGACGGCTCAGCGCGGCCGCGGGCCGCGACCGCGCTTGCGGCGACCCGGACCCGGCGCGGGAGCGCGGTTGCCGATGTTGTCGTCGCGCCAGGAGTTGCCGGGCGCGCCGTGCACGTTGCCGTGTACGTTGCCACTGCGCGCTGGCGGCTTGCCCGGCGCGCGGTTGCCGCCACGCTCATCGCGCTGGCGTGGCTGGAACTGGCCGGCCTGGAAGGTCACTTCGGCACCGGGCCGCACGCCACGGCGTTTGCGCCCCGGCTGGCCCGCCGAATCGGGAAACCAGCTGCGCAACACCGCCGGACTGAGCCCGGGTTCGGCTGCCATGATGCCCTGCTGCGGCTTGCGCTGGCGTCCCTGGCGCTGGCCCTGGCCCGGCGCCGCCCGGTCCTGCCATGGGGTTTGTGCGCGCGCGCCGCGTTGCGCGCCGCCCTTGCCGGGCTTGCCCGCGCTGCGGCGTTTGCGCGACTTGTCGGGTATGCCACGCCAGCCATCGTCGCGGCCGCGGTCGAAGGCGGCGAACTCGCGGGCCTCCTCGTGGCGGGCGCCGGTCCATGCCTGTTGCGTGCTCGCCGCGGGCCGGAATTCGGTAGGAGCAGCGCGGCGCTGGCCGATCAGTGGCGCCAGCGTGAGCCGTGGTTCGGCCTTGGCGATGCCGCTGCGTTCGCGCAGCTGCGCGACCTGTGCCGCGTCGAGCGGGGTGGACTGGCCACGCAGCAGTCCGCGCGGCAGTTCCACCGCGCCGTAGCGGATGCGCTTGAGGCGCGAGACCATGAGCCCCTGCGATTCCCACATGCGCCGCACTTCGCGGTTGCGCCCCTCGCGGATGACCACGCGGAACCAGGAATGGCTGTTGCCGCGGCTGATCACGCCGATCTCGTCGAAATGGGCCGGGCCGTCCTCCAGTTCCACGCCGCTGCGCAGGCGCTCGATCACGCTGTCGGGCACCTCGCCATGCACGCGGCAGATGTACTCGCGCTCGATGCCCGAGCTCGGGTGCATCAGTGCATTGGCCAGCTCGCCATCGGTGGTGAGCAGCAGCAGCCCGGTGGTATTGATGTCGAGCCGGCCGACCGCGATCCAGCGCGCGCCCTTGATCTGCGGCAGCTGCTCGAACACGGTGGGGCGCCCCTCGGGGTCCTCGCGCGTGGCCACCACGCCGTCGGGCTTGTTGTAGATGAGCACCTGCGCGTGCTCGGCGTTGTCGGCCACCACCACGAAGCGCTTGCCGTCCATCTCGACCCGGTCGCCGCTGTGCACGCTCTGGCCGATACTCGCGACGGTGCCGTTGAGCAGCACGGCGCCCGCCTCGATGCGGGTTTCCAGCATGCGGCGCGAGCCGAGCCCGGCATTGGCGAGCACCTTGTGTAGGCGTTCCTCGACCGCGGGCGCGGTGCCGGCGTCGCTGTGCTTGAGCTTGAGTATGGTGCGCGGTGGCGTGGTCATGGCTCGGTTTCCGGGGTGCGCGGCAGATGGGCGGCGGCGGGTTCGCCGTCCGCGCCTTGGGGGTGGTCGGCCGTGGTCGCGGCCCCGTCGCGGCCGTCGTCGCCTGCGGCGACGCCGTCGAGGTCGGCCGCATCGATCGGCGCAGTCGGCATGGGTGCGATGCCGTCGAGCGCGAGCTGGCGTTCGATGTCGTCGAGATCGTGGATCTCGCCGAGCGTGGGCAGGTCTTCCAGCGACTTGAGCTGGAAGTAGTCCAGGAACTGGCGCGTGGTGCCGAACAGGGCGGGGCGGCCGGGCAGATCGCGGTGGCCGACCACGCGCACCCACTCGCGCTCCTCCAGCGTGCGCACGATGTGGGTCGACACCGCCACGCCGCGAACCGCTTCGATCTCGGCGCGCGTGATCGGCTGGCGATAGGCGATGAGCGCGAGTGTCTCCAGCAGCGCGCGCGAGTAGCGCGAGGGCTTTTCGGCCCACAGCCGGCTGACGAAGGCATGTTCCTCGCGCCGCACCTGGTAACGGAATCCCGAGGCCACCTCGACCAGTTCCACGCCGCGGCCGGTGCAGTCCTGCTGCAGTTCCTGCAGCGCGAGCGCGAGCTGCTCGGGCGGCGGCATGTCGAACTCGTCGAACAAGCCGGCCAGTTGCGGGATCGTCAACGGATGTGCCGCGGCCAGCAGGGCCGCTTCGACGATGCGTTTGAGTTGGGCGGTTTCCATCCGGATGATCGGTTGCGGGCGGGGTGGGGTTGGGACGGGGCGAGCGGTGCTCAGGCCGCGTCGGGGTTGGCCAGGGCCAGTGACTTGAGGTAGATCGGCGCGAGCGCGACTTCCTGCACGATCTCGATGAGCTGTTCCTTGGCCAGTTCGAGCATCGCGAGGAACGTCACCACCACGCCCAACCGGCCCTCGCGCAGGTCGAACAGGCTCTCGAAGCGGTGGAAGCTGCCGTCACCCAGGGTCGCGAGCATGTCGCTCATGCGGCTGCGCACGTTGAGCGTCTCGCGCTGGATCGCGTGATGGCCATGCAGCTCGGCGCGCCGCATCACGTCGCGAAACGCCAGCAGCAGTTCGCGCAGGTCGACCGGCGGCGGCAGGCGCACCACGTTGCGCTCGTCGCTGATGACGTGGGCGAGGGCAAAATCGCGCTCCTGCCGCGGCAATGCGTCGATGTCCTCGGCGGCCTGCTTGAAGCGTTCGTATTCCTGCAGGCGGCGCACCAGTTCGGCGCGCGGATCGGCTTCGCCGCCTTCCTCGGCCGGTGGCCGCGGCAGCAGCAGGCGCGACTTGATCTCGGCGAGGATCGCGGCCATCACCAGGTACTCGGCCGCGAGTTCGAGCTTCATCTCGCGCATCATCTCGATGTAGTCGACGTACTGCCGCGTGATTTCCGCGATCGGGATGTCGAGGATGTCGAGGTTCTGGCGCCGGATCAGGTACAGCAGCAGGTCGAGCGGTCCCTCGAACGCATCGAGGATGACCTCGAGCGCGTCCGGCGGGATGTACAGGTCCTGCGGAATCTCGAGCACGGGTTGGCCGCGCACCAGCGCCAGCGGGATTTCCTGCTGCTGCGGCGGTGCTGCGAACGGCGAAGCCGGTTCAGGCGCGTTGGATGGTTGGGCAGTCTGGTTCATGCTCGTCCCATGCAGCCCGGCGCCTCACGACGCGGGTCAACACGGGTCACAGCCGGTTACGACAGGGCGCCACGGGCACAACACCCAAGCAGGCACCCGCAACGACACGGGACCGGACGGGACAATCCGGCAACGACAAAACACTTCAGCAAGACGGGATCGGTTTGCGGAGCGCGGCCAGCGTCGCAAACGCCGGGTCCGACCGATCGACACGACCATAGACTAAGCGCAAACGCGCAGCCGCGCAATCACCCGCGACGGACGCTGGCACGGCGAATCGCACCACGCATCGGGTAACATGATCGACCGCCCATGGATGTGTTCCCGATGCTGTACGCGATCATCGGTACCGATGTCCCCGACTCGCTGGCGCTGCGCGCGGCGGCGCGGCCCGCGCACCTGCAGCGGCTGCAGGCGCTGCGCGAGCAAGGCCATCTCGTGCTGGCCGGGCCGCTGCCGGCGATCGATGCGGCCGACCCGGGCCCGGCCGGTTACAGCGGCAGCCTGATCGTGGCCGAATTCGCCGACCTTGCGGCGGCGCAGGCCTGGGCCGCGGCCGATCCCTACGTCGCGGGCGGGGTGTACGCCCAGGTCGACGTGCGGCCGTTCCGGCAGGTGCTGCCATGAGCGACCGGATCGAGCGGATCCGGGCGCGCCTGGCCGCGTTGGCGCCGCTGCAGCTCGCGGTCGAGGATGACAGCCACCGCCACGTCGGCCATGCGGGGGCGCGCGATGGACGCGGCCATTTCAACCTGCGCATCGTCAGCGCCGCGTTCGCGGGGTTGGCGCCGCTGGCACGCCACCGCGTGGTGTACGAGGCCTTGGGCGACCTGCTGCAGACCGACATCCACGCGCTGTCGATCCAGGCGCGCGCGCCCGGCGAAACCTGAGCGCCCGTGGCCTGCGGACGCGCGCTACAGGCACGGACGGCCCGACGCGAAGCCAATGTGCAAGTGACTGATTCACAAGCTGCCGGACCCGCATCCCTGCTGGCCGCGGCAGCCCACATCCGGGGGCCGGCGCAAGCCGACCGCCTTGCCGAGGTAACCGCTGCATGCGCCTGACAACGATCAAGCTGGCCGGATTCAAGTCGTTCGTGGATCCGACCGCGTTGCACCTGCCGACCAACATGACCGGCGTGGTCGGTCCCAACGGCTGCGGCAAGTCCAACATCATCGACGCGATCCGCTGGGTGATGGGCGAGAGCGCGGCCAGCCGCCTGCGCGGCGATGCGCTCACCGACGTGATCTTTTCGGGCTCCAGCGGCCGCAAGCCGGTAGGCAGCGCGATGGTGGAGCTGCTGTTCGACAACTCCGACGGCGCGATCGCGGGCGAATACGCCGGCTACAACGAGATCTCGGTCAAGCGCGTGGTCAGCCGCGATGGCCAGTCGCAGTACTTCCTCAACGGCGTGCGCTGCCGCCGTCGCGACATCACCGACATCTTCCTCGGTACCGGGCTGGGGCCGCGCAGTTACTCGATCATCGAGCAGGGCATGATCTCCGAGATCGTCGAGGCCGATCCCGAGCAGCTGCGCAACCACCTCGAGGAGGCGGCCGGCATCTCGCGCTACAAGGAGCGGCGCAAGGAGACCGAGAGCCGCATCAAGGCCACGCGCGAGAACCTCGACCGTGTGCGCGACGTGCGCGACGAGGTCGACAAGCAGCTGGAACACCTCAAGCGCCAGGCCCGCACCGCCGAGCGCTGGCAGCAGCTCAAGGCCGAGCAGGCGCGCAAGGAGGCCGAGGTCAAGGCGCTGGAACTGCGCGCGGCGCAGGCCGAGCTGGAGGTGCAGGCGGGCGCGGTGCGCAAGGCCGAACTGGCGATCGAGGAACGCCTGGCCCAGCAGCGCCACACCGAGCTCGCGCTGGAGCAGGGGCGTGAAAGCCATGCCGCCGCCGCGGCGCAGGTCAACCAGGTGCAGGCGCAGGTTTACCAGGTCGGCAGCGAGATCGCGCGCATCGAGCAGCAGATCCAGCACCGCAAGCAACTGGCCGAGCAGCTCGAGCGCGCCCGCAGCGAAACCGAGCGCGCCCATGCCGAGCTCACGCGCCATGTCGAACTCGACCAGCAGCGGCATGGCGAGGCCGCGGGCGAACTGGCCGCCGCCGAGCCGCGATCGCAGCAGCTGCGCGATGCCGCGGCGGCCGCGGCCGAGGCGCTGCGCGCGGCCGAAGCGCGGCTCGCGCAATGGCAGGGCCAGTGGGATGAGCATGCACAGTCGACGTCGGCGGCCGGGCAGGCGGCCGAGGTCGAGCGCACGCGCCTGAACTACCTCGACCAGCAGACGCTGGCGGGCGAGCAGCGCCGTGGCGCACTCGAAGCCGAGCGCAACGCCACGCAGATGGACGAATTGGAACAGGCACTGGCGCGGCTGGAGGGCGAGCACGACAGCTTGCGCGAGCAGGTCGCGCACCTGACCGACGCGCTGGACGAGCGCCGCCGCGCCGCCGAGGGCGCGCTCGAGGCCGAGCGCGCGGCACAGGCCGCGCTGTCGGCCCAGCGCAGCGAACTGGAAGGCCTGCGTGGCCGTCTGGCCTCGCTGGAGGCGCTGCAGCACGCCGCGCTCGGCGAGGATGGGGCGGGCAGGGACTGGCTCGAGGCCGTCGGCATCGGCGATGCGCGGCGGCTGGGTGCGGCGCTGCAGGTCGAGCCGGGCTGGGAGCGCGCGGTGGAAAGCGTGCTCGACGGCTGGCTCGATGCGGTGCTGCTCGATGCCCCGCTCGACCATGCCGACGCGCTGGCTTCGCTCAGCGGTGCCGACCTGGTGCTGATGGCATCGGGCGAAGGCGGTGCGCCCGCCGCCGATTCACTGGCGGCGCGCGTACAGGGGCCGGCGGCCGCGCGCGCCTTGCTCGCGCGCGTGCGCACTTGCGAGTCGCTCGCGGCGGCGCAGGCCCAGGCAGCGCAACTGGCCCCAGGCGAGTCGCTGGTCACGCCGGCGGGCGAATGGTTCGGCCACGGTTTCGTGCGCGTGCAGCGCGGCGCGGGTGCCCAGGTCGGCGTGCTCGCGCGCGAACGCGAGATCCGCGAGGCCAGCGCACGCCTGTCGGAGCTGGAGGAGGCGATCCGGCTGCAGGGCGAGGCGATGGTGGTGGGCAAGCAACAGCGCGTCGATGCCGAGCACGCGCGCGAGGATGCCCAGCGCGAGCTGTACACCACGCATCGGCGCCTGGCCGAAGTCGCCGGGCAACTGCAAAGCCAGCGCGGCCGCATCGACAGCGCCAGCGAGCGCCAGCGCCGCATCGCGCAGGAACTGGACGAGGTGATCGGCGCACTCGACGCGGGGCGCGAGCAGGCGCGCGAGGCGCGCGGGCGGCTGGAACAGGCGATCGAGCACATGAGCGGGCTGGAGCGGCGCCGCCATGACCTCGATGGCGAGCGGCGCAGCCTGCTGGAGGCGCGCGAGGAAGCGCGCATGAACGCGCGCGAGGCCAGCGATGCCGCGCACGAACTCGCGCTGTCGATCGAGTCGCGCCGCACCACGGTGGCGGCGCTGCAGGAGTCGCTGTCGCGCATGCAGGACCAGCTGGCGCAGTTGCAGGCGCGGCGCGAGGAAGTGGCGCTGCAGCTGGCCTCGTCCAGTGACCCGTTGCCAGGGCTGGAGGATGAGCGCCAGGTGCAACTCAACCAGCGCCTGCTGGTCGACCGGCAGATGGTCGAGGCGCGCCAGCGCCTGCAGGAGCAGGACGCCGAACTGCGGCGCCTGGAGCAGGAACGCCACCAGTTCGAGCAGACCTTGACCGAGCAGCGCGAGGCGCTCGCGCAGCTGCGCCTGCGCGAGCAGGAGCACAGGTTGCGGGCGCAGGTGCTGGCGGGCGCGATCAGCGATGCAGGCTTCGAGTTCGCACAGCTCATCGACAGCGTGCCGGCCGATGCCGCGGTCGACCGCTGGCAGGCCGAGGTGGCCGAACTCGAGCAGAAGATCCGTCGGCTCGAGCCGGTCAACCTCGCCGCGATCAGCGAATACGAGGAGCAGGCGCAGCGCAAAACCTACCTCGACGCCCAGCTCACCGACCTGGCCACCGCGCTGGAAACCCTCGAAGGCGCAATCCGCAAGATCGACAAGGAGACGCGCGCGCGCTTCCGTGAGACCTTCGATCGCGTCAACGCCGGCGTGCAGGAACTGTTCCCGCGCCTGTTCGGCGGCGGCCATGCCTACCTGGAGCTCACCGGCGAGGACCTGCTCACGACCGGCGTGTCGATCATGGCGCGGCCACCGGGCAAGCGCGTGACCTCGATTTCGCTGCTGTCGGGTGGCGAGAAGGCGATGACCGCGGTCGCGCTGGTGTTCGCGATCTTCCGGCTCAATCCCGCGCCGTTCTGCCTGCTCGACGAGGTTGATGCGCCGCTGGACGAGGCCAACGTCGGGCGTTTCTCGGCCATGGTCCGGGAGATGAGCGAGCACGTGCAGTTCATCTTCGTCACCCACAACAAGGGCACGATGGAGGCGGCGCGGCAACTGTGCGGCGTGACCATGCGCGAACCGGGCGTGTCGCGGCTGGTGCAGGTGGATCTCGAGGAAGCCGCTAAACTGGCCGGAGCGGCGTAGGCCGTACCGGTGGAGTCATCGACATGACGTGGAACCCCGCAGTCGGCATCCCGCTGTTCCTCGCGGGCGTTGTCGTGCTCGTGCTCATCTACGTGTTCGGCCGGCCGCGGCGGCCGCAACAGGGCGAGCGCCGGCCCGCACGCACGACCGAACGCGACGAGCGCATCGAGCCCACACTCGGCGAGGGCCTGGCCGGCCTCGAACCGACCCAGGGCGAGCTGGATGTGTCGGTGGACGAACCCGCACCCGGCACCGTCGCCGCGGCACCGATGCGCTCGCCGGTGGGCGTGCGGCCCGACCAGCCCATCCAGCGCATCGTGACGCTGTTCATCGCCGCGCGCGCGGGCGATGCGCTCAGCGGTGCGGATATCGTGGTGGCTGCCGAGAAGGCCGGGCTGGAGTTCGGTGACATGGGCATCTTCCACCGGCTCGCGCTGGGCAAGAAGGCCGATGGACCGATCTTCAGCATGGCCAACATGGTCAAGCCCGGCAATTTCGACATGGCCCGGCTCGATGAGGTGCACACGCCCGGCATCACGCTGTTCATGACACTGCCGGGGCCGCTGCCCGCACTGGACGCATGGGAGATGATGCTGCCGACCGCGCAGCGGCTGGCCGAACTGCTGGGCGCGCAGGTTCTCGATGAGGACCGCAACGCACTCGGCCGCCAGCGCATCGCGCATGTGCGCGACGAACTGCGCGCGTGGGACCGCGAGCAGGAACGTGCGCGCGCGCGCGCGGGCTACTGAGGCACGTGGCATGAAGCCGCAGCAGGGCAAGTCGGCGCGACCACGCACGACCCGCCCGGCCCGGCCGGACGGCGGCTATGCCGACGCGCTGGGCATGCTCGCGCGGCGCGAGCATTCGGCGCAGGAACTGGCCAGCCGCCTCGCGCGGCGCGGCCATGCCCCGGACGAGGCCGATGCGGCGATCGCGCGGCTGCGCGAGCAGCACTACCAGAGCGATGCGCGCTTTGCGCAGGCGCTGGCGCGGCATCGCGCGGGCCAGGGCTACGGTCCCCTGCGCATCCGCGCCGAACTCAAGTCGCACGGCATCGGCGCCGCCACGATCGCGAGCGCGCTGGCGCAACTCGAGGTCGATTGGCGGGAGGTCGCGGCGGCGCAGCTGCGCCGGCATGCCGCCGGCAAGCCGGCCACCGGTACCGCCGCGCAGGCGCGCCTGGCGGCCTTTCTCTTGCGCCGCGGCTTCGATGCGGCGACAGTACGCGCCCTCACGCGTGCCCAATGGGCTGATCCGGACGGGGAGTCGGATTGATCCCGCGCCGCCGGGCACCCTCCTTGTCGTGCCCATCATCACCGCCACCCCAGTCCTGATTCCCGCTGCAGATGAAAACCGCCGAAATCCGCTCCGCCTTCCTCGAGTTCTTCCGCAGCAAGGGGCACACCATCGTGCCATCGAGCTCGCTGGTGCCGGCCAACGATCCGACCCTGCTGTTCACCAACTCGGGGATGGTGCAGTTCAAGAACGTGTTCCTCGGCAGCGAAAAGCTCAAGTTCGTGCGTGCCGCCGACGTGCAGCGCTGCCTGCGCGCGGGTGGCAAGCACAACGACCTGGACTCGGTCGGCTACACCGCGCGCCACCACACCTTCTTCGAGATGCTCGGCAACTGGTCCTTCGGCGACTATTTCAAGCGCGAGGCGATCGAGTGGGCGTGGGAGTTCCTCACCGGGGTGCTCAAGCTCGACGGGCAGCGCCTGTGGGTCACGGTGTATCACACCGATGACGAGGCCTGGCGGATCTGGAACGAGGTGATCGGTGTGCCGGCGCAGCGCATCGTCCGCATCGGCGACAACAAGGGCGCGCCGTTTGCCTCGGACAATTTCTGGCAGATGGCCGACACCGGCCCGTGCGGGCCGTGCACCGAGATCTTCTACGACCATGGCCCCGGCGTGGCCGGTGGCCCGCCCGGCTCGCCCGACGAGGATGGCGATCGCTACATCGAGATCTGGAACCTCGTGTTCATGCAGTTCGATCGCGCCGCCGACGGCACGCTCAGTCTCTTGCCGGCACCGTGCGTGGACACGGGCATGGGCCTGGAGCGCCTCGCAGCGGTGCTGCAGCACGTGCATTCCAACTACGAGATCGACCTGTTCCAGCACCTCGTCGGCGAGGCCGCGCGCCTCACCGGCACGCGCGACCTGGCCGACAAGTCGCTGCGCGTGATCGCCGACCACATCCGCGCTTGCGCATTCCTCATGGTCGACGGCGTGCTGCCGTCCAACGAGGGGCGCGGCTACGTGCTGCGCCGGATCATCCGCCGCGCGCTGCGCCATGGCTGGATGCTCGGCCAGAAGCAACCCTTCTTCCACGCGATGGTGCCGGCGCTGGTGGCCGTGATGGGCGAGGCCTATCCCGAGCTGCCGGCGCGGCGCGAACTGGTGGAGCGTGCGCTCAAGGCCGAGGAGGAGCGTTTCGGCGAGACGCTGGAACAGGGCATGAAGGTGTTCGAGGAAGTGGCGGCCAAGGCTTCCGGCACGATCCCGGGCGAGGCCGCCTTCCGGCTCTACGACACCTATGGTTTTCCGGTCGACCTCACCGCCGACATCGCACGTGAACGTGCACTCACGGTGGACATGGCCGGATTCGCCGCGGCGATGGAGCAGCAGCGCGAACGCGCGCGTGCGGCCAGCCATTTCGACAGCAAGGCCAGCCTGCCCGCGGAGCTGGCCAGCGCCCTCGCGCCGACGCGTTTCCTCGGCTACCAGACGCTGTCGGCGAGCGCGGTGACGGTACTCGCGATCGTGCGCGACGGGCGCGGCGTGGATGCATTGGCCGATGGCGAACAGGGCCTGGTGATCCTCGACCGCACGCCGTTCTACGCCGAATCGGGCGGCCAGGTCGGCGACACCGGCACGCTGTCCGGACCCGACGGCCGGTTCGAGGTGATCGACACGATCAAGCTCGGCGGCGTGTTCCATGTGCACAACGGCAGCTGGCATGGCGCGGCGCTGCGTGTCGGCGCCCAGCTTGATGCGCAGGTGGATGCGGCGCGGCGCCAGGCGATCGTGCTCAACCACTCGGCCACCCACCTGCTGCATGCCGCGTTGCGCCAGGTGCTGGGCAGCCACGTACAGCAGAAGGGCTCGCTGGTGGCGCCCGATCGCCTGCGCTTCGACTTCGCCCATTTCCAGCCGGTCGGCGCCGACGAACTGCGCCGCATCGAGGACCTGGTCAATGCGCAGGTGCGGCGCAACGCGCCCGCCGAGGTGCACGAGATGGCCTACCAGGCCGCGCTCGACTTTGGCGCGATCGCGCTGTTCGGCGAGAAGTATGGCGATGAGGTGCGGGTGCTCAGGATGGGGGACTTTTCCACCGAGTTGTGCGGGGGTACCCACGTTGCGCGCACCGGCGACATCGGCCTGTTCAAGATCGTCGCCGAAAGCGGCGTCGCCGCGGGCGTGCGCCGGATCGAGGCCGTGACCGGGGCCGGTGCGCTCGCCCACGTCGCGGCCGAGGAGGCGCGGCTGGCCGCGATCGGGGCCTTGCTGTCGGGCACTGGCGATGCGGTGGTCGACAAGCTGCGGCAAGTGTTCGAACGCCAGAAGAAGCTCGAGCGCGAGCTGGAGTCGCTCAAGGCCAGGGCCGCCAGCGCGGCGATCCACGAACTGGCCGCGGCGGCGATCCGCATCGGTCCGGTGGCGGTGGTCGCCGCGCGCGTGGATGGGCTGGATGCGAAGGCCTTGCGTGAGGGCGTGGACCTGCTCAAGCACAGGCTCGCCGACTGCGTGGTGTTGCTGGCCGCGGGTGCCGATGGCAAGGCGGCACTGATCGGGGGCGTGCAGGGCGCGGCCTTGGGCAAGGTCAAGGCCGGCGAGGTGGTCGCCCACGTGGCGGCGCGGATCGAGGGCAAGGGCGGCGGGCGCGCCGATCTCGCCCAGGGCGGCGGGGTCGATTCGCCGACGCTGGATGCGGCGCTGGCGGCACTGCCGGCGTGGCTGGAAACCAAATTGATGTAAGCACGCGCCAGGCATGTGTTGCGTTCATTGCGTGCCAGAATTGCGTTGGTTAGTATCGCCAAGCCCGTGTCGGTACTTGAGGCGAGTGTCGCCCGGGCAATGGAAAAGAGGACGTTGAACGTCCCCTGGACACCGGGTCGGCCCGAGGGGCGGCCGGCAACCATGCGGTGCGGCGCGACGAACGCGCGGCGGCCGCGCCAAGGAGAGCCACATGTTGATTTTGACTCGCCGTGTGGGCGAGACATTGATGATCGGTGACGAAGTGACAGTCACCGTGTTGGGTGTCAAGGGGAACCAGGTGCGCATTGGCATCAATGCGCCCAAGGATGTGGCCGTGCATCGCGAAGAGATCTACCAGCGGATCAAGCGCGAGCTGGCCCCGGGTGAACACGCACACCCGGCCGAGGACAAGGCTTCCAGCTGATTCTTTGACCGCGCGCGTTGCGATCGGTATGCTCCGCAGTTCGTTGCCGCGGCACCCGTCGTGCGCGGCGCGAGGCAGGTCAACGGAGAGATGCCCGAGAGGCCGAAGGGGCTCCCCTGCTAAGGGAGTATAGGGTCAAAAGCTCTATCGAGGGTTCGAATCCCTCTCTCTCCGCCAGTACCACACGCAGCACGGATCACGCGGCATGGATCGCAGCGC
This sequence comes from Lysobacterales bacterium, assembly GCA_014338185.1. GTDB lineage: Bacteria > Pseudomonadota > Gammaproteobacteria > Xanthomonadales > Rhodanobacteraceae > Dokdonella_A. The sequence continues at coordinate 64,499 of QUBV01000006.1, forward strand.
ACGCCTCACGCAGGTGATGCATGCGGTGCAACAAGGCGGTTGACGCGCGTGCACGCAATCAGAATAATCGCGCGCCTTCATCGACACGCGTCGGTGGGAGCGCAGGACGGCAGCGCTGCTGTCGCCAGGCCAGTACAACCATGCGCCCGTAGCTCAGCTGGATAGAGCACCAGGCTACGAACTTGGGGGTCGGGAGTTCGAATCTCTCCGGGCGCGCCATGCAAGGTGAAGGGTGCTTCGGCACCCTTTATTTTTTGTGGCGAACACCCGCCTCCAGGGTGCGCCGGGGCGCGGGCATCGCGGCATGATGCAAGGGCGCGTTGGCGATGCCCCGGAGCTTGCGGTCGTTTCGCTCCGGTCGATTGACGATGCGCGATGGCGTTCGTACCATTGCGGGCTGTCTTGTTGTGTGAGCGTCGGCGTTCCGGGGTATAGCGCAGTCTGGTAGCGCGCCTGCTTTGGGAGCAGGATGTCGGGGGTTCGAATCCCTCTACCCCGACCATCCACCGTCAACGTGAGCGGAGGCGGCGGGACGATGTGTGCGGCTTGTGATGCGCCCGTAGCTCAACTGGATAGAGCATCGGCCTTCTAAGCCGACGGTTGCAGGTTCGAGTCCTGTCGGGCGCGCCAGTACTCCCGCGCGAGTTCGCCTTGGCGGACCCGCGGCAGGCAGGCGGGCGAGGCAGGGTGGTGTGGTGATCCGAAGCGTGCGCTGTGATGGCGCGATCGCGACGGCAGGACAGTCACCACGGGCCGTGCCAGGGAAGGGTGGGCAGGGTTGTTGGTGGACGTAGCTCAGCTGGTTAGAGTACTGGATTGTGATTCCAGTTGTCGTGGGTTCGAGTCCCATCGTCCACCCCATTTTCGTTACAATAGACGTTTCATGTGGGCCGTTAGCTCAGTTGGTAGAGCAGGAGACTCTTAATCTCTTGGTCCTAGGTTCGAGTCCTAGACGGCCCACCAATTTTTCCTGACGCTGCGTACCGGCGACTCGCGCACGGCGTGCAAGCGGCAGAGTCCGACCGGGCGAAAGTGGCGAAACTGGTAGACGCACCAGATTTAGGTTCTGGCGGGGCAACCCGTGAGAGTTCGAATCTCTCCTTTCGCACCACGCCTTCGCGTTGCGTACTCATCGCCGTGACTGCACCGCCCGCGCCGGTTCCGGGGCGCCGCTGCTGATCAAAGTCGTCCAGAGGAACACCATGCAAGTCTCGCTCGAAAATCTCGGCTCGCTCGGCCGCAAGCTCACGGTTCGCCTTCCCGCGCAGCGCCTCGAGGACACGGTCCGCACGCGCCTGGTGGAGATGGGCCGCACGGTCCGCCTCAAGGGCTTCCGGCCCGGCAAGGTGCCGGCCAAGGTGATCGAGCAGCGCTTCGGCGGACAGGTCCGCAACGAGGCGTTGTCGGACATGATCGGGTCGAGTTTCCAGGAAGCGATCGCGCAGCAGAAGCTGCGTCCGGCGGTACAGCCGTCGATCGCGACCACTGGGCGCCCGGACAACGGCGAGATCGAATACACGGCCACGTTCGAGGTGCTGCCCGAGATCGGCAAGCTCGACGTCGCGGGCCTCGACATCACCCGCCCGGTGGCGACGGTGACCGACGCCGACATCGACCAGATGATCGACACGCTGCGCCTGCAGCGCCGCACCTGGACGCCGGTCGAGCGCGCGGCGCGCGAGGGCGACATGGTGCTGTTCGAGTACTCGGCGCAGGGCGATGGCTTCCGCCATCCCGACAGCGGCATGGACCGCGTGGGCGCGATCCTCGGCTCGGGCGCCTACTCCAAGGATCTGGAGGACCGCATCGCGGGCCATGCCGCGGGCGAGGCGTTCAATGCACGGATCGATTTCCCGCAGGATGCACGCACGCCGGCACTGGCCGGCAAGTCGGCCGACGTCGAAGTCAAGCTCGTGCGCGTGCAGGAGGCGACCTTGCCGCCGGTGGACGATGCGTTCGTGGCGAGCTTCGGCGTCAAGGAAGGTGGCATGGAGCGTTTCCGCGAGGACGTGCGCGCCAACCTCGAACGCGAGCTCAAGAACGTGCTGATGTCGCGCCTCAAGGCCGACGCGCTCGACAAACTCGTGGCGGCGCATCCCGAACTGGAGATCCCGCAAGGCCTGGTGGAGGCCGAGGCGCGCCAGCTGGCGCAGCAGGCCGGGGCGCAGTCCAGCCAGGCGATGCTCGAGTTCGTGGGTACCGCGCGCCGGCGCGTGGCTGCGGGCCTGCTCATCGCGGAGTTGGCCAAGCAGAACGAAATCCGGCTGGACTCGCGCCGCGTGAGCGAGGCACTCGCGGCGATCGCCTCCACCTACGAAGAACCGCAGCAGGTCGTTGAACTGTACTCGCGCGATCCCCAGTTGATGGGCGCGCTGCAGAATCGCGTGATGGAGGACCAGGTCGTGGAATGGCTGGCCGACCACGCCAAGTGCAGCGAGCGGCAACTCACTTTCAGCGAAGTCATGCGGCCGGGCGCCTGAGCGGACCGGCGCCGCGGGAGAACTCCATGTCCAGTCACATCACGCCTGCCACCAGCCTCAACCTCGTGCCGATGGTGGTCGAGCAGACCTCGCGTGGCGAGCGCGCGTACGACATCTATTCGCGCCTGCTCAAGGAGCGCGTGGTGTTCTGCGTAGGCCCGATTGACGACTACATGGCCAACGTGATCGTGGCGCAGTTGCTGTTCCTGGAGTCGGAAAACCCGGACAAGGACATCAACCTGTACATCAACAGCCCGGGTGGCGTGGTCACCGCGGGGCTGGCGATCTACGACACCATGCAGTACATCCGCTGCGACGTGAGCACGATGTGCGTGGGGCAGGCGGCCAGTGCCGCTTCGCTCCTGCTCATGGCCGGTGCCAAGGGCAAGCGCTACGCGCTGCCCAACTCGCGCGTGATGATCCACCAGCCCTCGGGCGGGGCCCAGGGGCAGGCCACCGACATCGAGATCCAGGCCCGCGAGATCCTGTACCTGCGCAGCCGCCTCAACAACATCTATGTGCGCCATACCGGGCAGCCGATCGAGCAGATCGAGCGCGACATGGAGCGCGACCGCTTCATGAGTGGTGACGAGGCCAAGGCCTACGGCCTCATCGACGCGGTGCTCGACCGTCGCGTGCCCGAGGCCGCAGCAGCCAGCTGAACGGCCGATTTTGCGGGTGCAACATCGATCCGGCGTGCCCCCGGTCCGGCGGGCACGCTGTGTTATTCTGCGGCCGCATTTGTGGCAAGACTCAGAGGCATCGCATGACCGAGGACCGGCAAGGCCGAACGGGCGAAGGCGGCAAGATCCTGTACTGCTCGTTCTGCGGCAAGAGCCAGCACGAGGTGCGCAAGCTCATCGCGGGCCCGTCGGTGTTCATTTGCGACGAATGCGTCGAGCTGTGCAACGACATCATCCGCGAGGAGCTGGAGGAAAAGGCCGCCAGCTCGCGCAGTGACCTGCCCAAGCCGGCCGAGATCCTCGACGTGCTCGACCAGTACGTGGTCGGCCAGGCGCGCGCCAAGAAGGTGCTCGCGGTGGCTGTGTACAACCACTACAAGCGCCTCGAGTCGCGCAGCCGCAACGACGACGTCGAACTGGCCAAGTCCAATATCCTGCTGGTTGGCCCGACCGGTTCGGGCAAGACGCTGCTCGCGGACACGCTCGCGCGCCTGCTCAACGTGCCGTTCACGATCGCCGACGCCACCACGCTGACCGAAGCCGGTTACGTGGGCGAGGACGTCGAGAACATCATCCAGAAACTGCTGCAGAAGTGCGACTACGACGTCGACAAGGCGCAAAGCGGCATCGTCTACATCGACGAGATCGACAAGATTTCGCGCAAGAGCGAAAACCCGTCGATCACGCGCGATGTGTCCGGCGAAGGTGTGCAGCAGGCGCTGCTCAAGCTCATCGAAGGCACGATCGCCTCGGTGCCGCCGCAGGGTGGGCGCAAGCATCCGCAGCAGGAGTTCCTGCAGGTCGACACCAAGAACATCCTGTTCATCGTCGGTGGTGCCTTCGCGGGCCTGGAGAAGATCATCCAGCAGCGTTCCGAAGCCACCGGCATCGGCTTCAACGCCGAGGTGCGCAGCAAGGACCGCCAGGCCGATGCCGCCAAGCTGCTGGTCGACGTGCAGCCTGAGGACCTGGTCAAGTTCGGGCTGATTCCCGAGCTGGTCGGGCGCCTGCCGGTGGTGGCGACGCTGGAGGAACTGGACGAGACCGCGCTGGTCAAGATCCTCACCGAGCCGAAGAACGCGATCACCAAGCAGTTCAAGAAGCTGCTGGAGATGGAGGGCGCCGAGCTCGAGTTCCGCCCGGATGCGCTGACCGCGATCGCGCGCAAGGCGATCAAGCGCAAGACCGGCGCGCGCGGCCTGCGCACGATCCTCGAACAGGTATTGCTCGATACCATGTTCAACCTGCCATCGCTCGAGCACGTGAGCAAGGTCGTGGTCGACGAGGCCGTCATCAACGGCCAGGCCGAGCCCTACCTCATCTACCGCGGCAACATGCAGAACCGCGCGGCATCCGAATAGCCCCGGCCGCGCCCTTGCAATGGTGGCGCGCACCCTCACTTGACGAACTGGCGGCGTGGCGACACGCTGCCATCGCAGTGTTGCGCGCCTGTCCAGATCGAGTGCAGTGATGACCGAACCGTCCGCCAAGACCCAAGCCCCTTCCGAGCCGACCGCACTGCCGGTGCTGCCGCTGCGCGACGTGGTGGTGTTCCCGCACACGGTCACGCCACTGTTCGTGGGGCGCGAAAAGTCCGTGCGCGCGCTCGAGTCGGCAATGACGGGCGGCAAGCAGGTGTTGCTGCTGACCCAGCGCAGCCCCGATACCGATGATCCCAAGGAAGCCGACCTGTACACGATCGGCACCGTGGCCAGCGTGCTGCAGCTGCTCAAGCTGCCCGACGGCACCATCAAGGTGCTGGTCGAAGGTCTCCACCGCGCCGAGATCGTCGCGGTCGGCCAGCATGACGGCCTCATGACCGCGCATGTGCGTGTGCTCGAGCCGGCGTACACGCGCAGCGATCGCGAGATCGGCGTGCTTGGCCGCCAGCTCATCGCCAACTTCGAACAGCTGGTCAAGCTCTCGCGCAAGATTCCGCAGGAGCTCATGGCGACGCTCATTGGCATCGAGGATCCCTCGCGCCTGGCCGACACCATCGCGACCCACCTGTCGGTGCAGCTGGCCGACAAGCAGCGCCTGCTCGAGACCAGCGACGTGGCCGATCGCCAGGAACAGCTGGTCGGACTGGTCGACGGCGAGATCGATGTGCTGCAGATCGAGAAGCGCATCCGCGGACGCGTCAAGACGCAGATGGAGAAGAGCCAGCGCGAGTACTACCTCAACGAGCAGATGAAGGCGATCCAGAAGGAACTGGGCGACTCGGAAGAGGGCGTCAACGAATTCGAGGAGCTTGCGCGCAGGATCGGTGCCGCCGGCATGCCCAAGCCGGTCGAGGCGAAGGCGCGCGCCGAGCTCAACAAGCTGCGCCAGATGTCACCGATGTCGGCCGAGGCCACCGTGGTGCGCAACTACGTCGACAGCCTGTTGGGCGTGCCGTGGAAGAAGCGCAGCAAGGTGCGGCGTGACCTGCAGGCCGCCCAAGACGTGCTCGACGCCGACCACTACGGACTGGAGAAGGTCAAGGAACGCATCGTCGAATACCTCGCGGTGCAGCAGCGCGTGCACAAGATGAAGGGCCCGATCCTGTGCCTGGTCGGCCCGCCCGGCGTGGGCAAGACCTCGCTCGGCCAGTCGATCGCGAAGGCCACCAACCGCAAGTTCGTGCGCATGTCATTGGGTGGTGTGCGTGACGAGGCCGAAATCCGCGGCCATCGGCGCACCTACATCGGATCGATGCCCGGCCGCATCATCCAGAACCTGTCCAAGGTCGGTTCGAAGAATCCGCTGTTCGTGCTCGACGAGATCGACAAGATGTCGATGGACTTCCGTGGTGATCCGTCGGCCGCGCTGCTCGAAGTGCTCGATCCCGAGCAGAACCACACCTTCAACGACCATTACCTCGAGGTCGATGTCGACCTGTCCGAAGTGATGTGGATCGCCACGGCCAATTCGCTCAACATCCCGCCGGCGCTGGCCGACCGCATGGAGATCATCCGCATCCCCGGTTACACCGAGGACGAGAAGCTCAACATCGCCGAGCGCTACCTCGTGCCCAAGCAGCTCAAGGCCAACGGACTCAAGGCCAGCGAACTGTCGGTCGGCGCCGAGGCCATTCGTGACATCGTGCGCTACTACACGCGCGAATCGGGCGTGCGGGGTCTCGATCGGGAAATCTCCAAGATCTGCCGCAAGGTGGTCAAGGAACTGAGCCTGGCGGCGGCCAAGGCGGCACGCAAGGGCAAGCCCGTCGAGGAGCGCAAGCGCAAGGTCACGATCAATTCGAAGAACCTCGACGCCTATCTGGGCGTGCGCCGTTACACCTATGGCCGCGCCGAGCAGCAGAACGAGATCGGCCTCGTCACCGGCCTGGCCTGGACCGAGGTCGGCGGCGACCTGCTCAGCATCGAAGCCACCGTGGTGCCTGGCAAGGGCAAGCTGCTGCACACCGGCCAGCTCGGCGATGTCATGCAGGAGTCGATCCAGGCCGCCTTGAGCGTGGTGCGTGGCCGTGCGGTCGCGTTCGGGCTCGATCCGGACTTCCATCAGAAGCTCGACATCCATGTGCACGTGCCCGAGGGCGCCACGCCCAAGGACGGTCCAAGCGCCGGCATCGCGATGTGCACCGCGCTCGTGTCCGTGCTCACGCGCGTACCGGTGCGCTCGGATGTGGCAATGACCGGCGAGATCACGCTGCGCGGGCGCGTGCTGCCGATCGGTGGCCTCAAGGAAAAGCTGCTCGCGGCGCATCGCGGCGGCATCACGACGGTGATCATCCCCGACGAAAACCGCAAGGACCTGGCCGACATCCCCAAGAACGTGACCGCATCCCTGGAGATCCATCCGGTGCGCTGGATCGACGAGGTGCTCGACATCGCGCTCGAACGGCCATTGCCGCGCCCGATCACGGGTGAAGCGGAGGCGGCGCATGTGGGCGGCGATCACGGCGACGCCGTGCGCGCGCATTGAGCGCCATGCGCTGCGGGTGCAGCACGCAGCGGTCGCGGCCGTCGGCCGCAGCGTGCGAAAAGCGCATGAAACAAGGGGTTTTTTGGTTGCGTGGTGGTAGGGGCGCTGGTATAAAGACCGCGCCGTGATCCAGGTGACGACAACGGTCCAGGCGGTTGCGGGTAACCAGGCGCGCAGATTGGCGGAGCAATGGCTCGTTCGTGCGCGCTGCGTCTCTATCCGAATTTCTGCGGAGCATGCGTTCCGCGCAGGAGCATTCAATGAACAAAGGTGACCTCGTCAACGCGATGGCCGATGGCTCGGGCCTGTCCAAGGCCGACGCCGAGCGTGCGCTCGATGCAATGATCGATGCGGTGAAGACGGAACTGCAGGCAGGTGGCCAGGTGTCGCTGGTGGGTTTTGGCACCTTCCTCGTGCGCGCGCGCGCCGCGCGTACCGGCCGCAATCCGCGCACTGGCGAAGACATCAAGATCGCCGCCTCCAAGGCGCCCGCGTTCAAGCCCGGCAAGGCCCTCAAGGATGCGGTGGCCTGAACCCGGCGTCGGGTGCTTAGCTCAGCGGTAGAGCGTCGCCCTTACAAGGCGAGGGTCGGGGGTTCGAACCCCTCAGCACCCACCATCGCGGGGTTCGTCCCCGGAGCCGCGCGTCGACGTGGCGGTGTGCCGATCGGAGACTGGCAAGGGCGCCCCGCAAGGGCGCCCTTGTTTTGCCTGCGCCGCCCACGCCAGGCGCGGACACCGTACAATGCGCGGTTTCACCCGGATCGGACGGCGTCAGGATCGTCCGGCCATTTCCCAGACCAGGTTTCCCGCTCATGTTGAGATTGCTGCGCGGCAAGGTTTCCAAGCTATTGGTGCAGATCGTGCTCGTGCTGGTCACGATCGGCTTCTCGTTCTTTGGCGTCGAAAGCTATTTCCAGTCGCGCATCAACACCAGCGTCGCCACCGTCGACGGTACCGAGATCAGCCAGGAGCTGTTCCGCGAGCGGTTCGGCCAGTATCGGCAGATGATGGCGCAGCGCATGGGCGAGGGCGTGGACCTCAGCATCCTCGACCAGCCGCAGGTCAAGCTCGGGTTCCTCAACCAGCTCATCGACGAACAGACGTTGATGGGCGCCAACGAAAAACTTGGCATCGTGGTGCCGACGGCCGCGATCCGCGACGAAATCGCCAAGATCCCCGCGTTCCAGAACGATGGGCAATTCGATCCCGAGCAGTACAAGCTTGCATTGGCGTCGATCGGCAAGAGCCCCCTGTCGTTCGAGGACGAGGTGCGACGCAACCTTGCGGTGCGGCTGCTGCCGATGCAGTTGGCCGCATCGGCCATCGTCACCGATGCCGATGTCGACCGCTACCTGCGCCTGCGTGAGCAGCGCCGCGACTTCCGCTATGTCAAGCTCGACAAGCCCGTGGCCAAGGACACCGAAGTCACGCAGGAGCAGATTGACGCCTACTTCAAGCAGCACCAGGCCGAGTTCATGGTGCCGGAGCGGGTGGCGATCGAGTATGTGGAATTGGATGCGGCCAAGATCCCGTTCGACGAGACCCCCGACGACAGCGTGCTCAAGGAGCGTTACGAGAAGGAAAAGTCACGCTTCGTGAGCGCCGAGCAGCGCGAGGCATCGCACATCCTCGTCAAGGTTGCCGGCAAGGGCGGCCCCGAGGAGCAGAAGGCGGCGTTGGCCAAGGCGCAGGACATCGAAAAGCAGTTGGGCGAGGGCAAGGACTTCGCGGCGCTGGCCAAGCAATACTCCGATGACCTGGGTTCGAAGAACCAGGGCGGCGACTTGGGTTGGCTCGACAAGGGCGTGACCGAGGAAGCGTTCGAGAATGCGCTGTTCGCCCTCGACAAGGGCAAGGTCTCGGCGCCGGTGCTCGGCAGCGAGGGTTACCACATCATCAAGTTGACCGATCTGCGGCCGGGCAAGACCCGTGCGTTCGAGGAGGTGCGCGGCGAGCTGCTCAAGGAGTACCAGAACAGCGAGCGCGACCGGTTGTATTCCGAACGCGCCGGGCGCCTCACCGACCTCGCCTACGAGGATCCCACCTCGCTCGACGGTGTGGCCAAGGAGCTTGGGCTGCCGATCCAGAAGGCCGGTCCGTTCGCGCGGATGGGTGGCGCCGGGATCGCGGCAAATCCCGCCGTGGTCAAGGCGGCCTTCTCCGACTCCGTGCTGGTGCAGAAGAACAATTCCGATCCGATCGACCTGGGCACCAACCACATCGTCGTGCTGCGCGACAGTGAGCACCTGCCGGCGACGCCCCGGCCGCTGGCCGAGGTGCAGGAGGATGTGCGCTCGCGCATTCTTGCCGAGCGCCTCGCGCAGCAGGCCAAGGCGCATGCCGATGCGCTGCTGGCCGAACTCGGTCAAGGCAAGTCGCTGGATGCGGTCGCTGCGGCCGACGGCCGCAAGGTCGAGGACGAGAAGGGCATCGGCCGCGACGCGGTCAATCTCGACCATGCGATCGTCAAGGCGGTGTTCTCGATGGCGCGTGGCGAGCAGGGCAAACCCAGCCACACGCTGGTCGAGCTGGGCGGCGACAGCTATGCGCTGGTCGAACTGCTCGCAGTCACCGACGGTGATCCGTCCAAGCTCGATGCCACCACGCGATCTGCCGCTCGCAACACGCTGCGCCAGGGCGCATCGGGCGAGACCATGGAGGAGTTCATCGTCTCGCTGCGCAACCATGCCAGCATCAAGCGGTTCGAGAATCGCCTCAACGATCAGGGCAACGAGTAGGCGCCGCCTGGCCTGCGTCAGGAGCGGGTGCGGCCAGCCGGGCATGCGCGCCTGGCGCGCGTGATCGCGCCGTTCGTGGACCGGAGGGGACTGCGCATGGGTCGCGCCCCGTCACTCGCACACCGCACGCGCCGCGGTGCCCTCGCGCATCGGGCACGCGGGCGCCGGGTCCGCGTTCAAGCCGCGCGGGCCGCGCCGCGGGCGCGGCCGCCACCGGCGCTCAGGAAGCCTTTTTCCTGGCCAGCTGCAACCAGGTATCGACCACGGTGTCGGGATTGAGCGACACCGATTCGATGCCCTGTTCCATGAGCCATTCAGCCAGATCCGGATGGTCGCTCGGGCCCTGGCCGCAGATACCGACGTACTTGCCCTTGCGCCGCGCGGTCGCGATCGCCATGGCCAGCAGCTTCTTGACCGCGGCGTTGCGCTCGTCGAACAGCCCCGCGACGATCGCCGAATCGCGATCGAGTCCGAGCGTGAGCTGGGTGAGGTCGTTGGAGCCGATCGAGAAGCCGTCGAAGATGTCGAGGAATTCGTCGGCGAGCAGCGCGTTGGATGGAACCTCGCACATCATGATGATCTTGAGACCGTGCTGGCCCTGTTCCAGGCCATGGCGCTTGAGCACTTCGATGACCTTGCGGCCTTCGTCGAGCGTGCGCACGAACGGGATCATCACCCAGGCATTGGCCAGGCCCATGGTTTCGCGCACCTTCTTCATCGCGCGGCACTCGAGCGCGAAGGCGGCCTCGAAGCTCGGATCGACGTAGCGGCTCGCGCCACGGAAACCGATCATCGGATTCTCCTCGTGCGGCTCGTAGCGCTTGCCGCCGATGAGATTGGCGTACTCGTTGGACTTGAAGTCGGACAGGCGCACGATCACCGGCTGCGGCGCGAACGCCGCGGCGATCGTGGCGATGCCCTCGGCGAGGCGGTCGACGTAGAAATCGACCGGGCTTGCGTAGCCGGCGATGCGTTCGTCGATCTGGGCCTTGGTGGCCGCATCCTGCTGGTCGTATTCGAGCAGCGCCTTGGGGTGCACCGCGATGTGGCTGGCGATGATCATCTCCAGGCGCGCCAGGCCCACGCCCGCGTTGGGCAGCATGGCGAAATCGAAGGCGCGCTCGGGGTTGGCCACGTTCATCATGATCTTGAGCGGCGCCGGCGGCATCGCACCGAGGTCGGCGGTGACACGCTCGAACGCGAGCTGCCCCGCATAGACAAAGCCGGTGTCGCCCTCGGCGCAGGACACCGTCACCTCGGCCCCGTCCGGGATCGCATCCAGGCCGTTGCCGGTGCCAACGATCGCGGGCACGCCCAGCTCGCGCGCGATGATCGCGGCGTGGCAGGTGCGCCCGCCGCGGTTGGTCACGATCGCGGCTGCACGCTTCATCACCGGCTCCCAGTCGGGATCGGTCATGTCGGCCACCAGCACGTCACCCGGCTGCACCCGGTTCATGTCCTTGATCGAGCGGATCACGCGCGCCTTGCCCGCACCGATCTTCTGGCCGATCGAGCGGCCCTGTGCGAGCACCTGGCCGCGCTCACGCAACTGGAAGCGCTCGATCTGGGTCGCGCGCGCGCGGGACTTCACGGTCTCCGGACGCGCCTGCAGGATGTAGAGCTTGCCGCTCGCGCCATCCTTGCCCCACTCGATGTCCATCGGCCGGCCGTAGTGCTGCTCGATGACCAGCGCCTGCCGCGCGAGCTCGTGCACGTCCTCGTCGCTGATGCAAAAGCGCGCGCGCTCGGCGGCGGGCACTTCCTCGATGCGTACGCGCTCGCCGGGCCGGTCCGAATACACCATGCGCTGCTGCTTGGAACCGATCTGGCGGCGCAGGATCGCGGGCTTGCCGGCCTTGAGCGTGGGCTTGTAGACATAGAACTCGTCGGGATTGACCGCGCCCTGCACCACCATCTCGCCCAGGCCGTAGCTGGCGGTCACGAACACCGCGTCGCGAAAGCCCGATTCGGTGTCGAGCGTGAACAGCACGCCGGCCGCGCCGATGTCCGAGCGCACCATGAGCTGCACGCCCGCCGACAGGAACACGTCCTCGTGCCTGAAGCCATGGTGCACCCGATAGGCGATCGCGCGGTCGTTGTAGAGCGAGGCGAACACTTCCTTGACCTTGTGCAGCACGTCGTCGATGCCGCACACGTTGAGGAAGGTTTCCTGCTGGCCCGCGAACGAGGCATCGGGCAGGTCCTCGGCGGTGGCTGACGAGCGCACCGCGACTGCGACCTCGCCACCGCCTGCCTCGCGGCAGAGCCGGGCATAGGCCGCGCGGATCGCCTCGTCCAGTGGCGCGGGCAACGCGGTATCGACGATCCAGCCACGGATCTCGCCGCCCGCCGCGGTCAAGGCATCGACGTCCTCCACATCGAGCGTGGCCAGCCGTTGCTGGATGCGCAGGTCCAGGCCGCTCTTGGCCAGATAGTCCTGATAGGCCTGCGCCGTGGTGGCGAAGCCGCCGGGCACCGATACGCCGAGCTGGCCGAGGTGGCCGATCATCTCGCCCAGCGAGGCATTCTTGCCGCCGACCTTGCCCAGGTCGGACATGCGCAGGGAATCGAGCCAAAGGACGAGTTCGCTCAAGGGGGTGCTCCGGGAGTGGACCGAGGCCGCTTTGCGGCAGTGCGCAATTTTCGGCCTTTGCGGCGGCAGGGGCAAGCCAGGACAGGGCGGCGCGCGCGGGCCGGGCACGCGGTGTTCCGGCCTCAGTGGGCGGCGCCGTTGCCGCAGTAGATGTCGTGCAGGGTCTGGATGATGCGCGTGGCCGGGCCATCGGCAAGCGCGTAGTAGATCGTTTGTGCATCGCGACGCGTTTCCACGAGGCCCTCATGCCGCAGCACGGCCAGATGCTGTGACAGCGCAGGCTGGCTCAGCGCGAGGCGCTCGTTGAGCTGGCCGACCGAGCGCTCCCCTTGCGCGAGCAGGCACAGGATCATGAGCCGGCTGTCGTTGCCCAGCGTGCGCAGCATGCGGCTGGCCTCGTCGGCGTGGCTGCGCATCTGTTCGGGATCCAGCGGCGGCGGCTTGCGGCGTGCGGTACTCATGGGGTCCTCGGATCGTGGTCGGGATGAGGCGCCACACACGGCGCGCCGGCCCGGCGTGGCTTGAATAATATCAGTTGACACGAATATAAGGAAGTACTAATGTAAGAAGCGTCAACGACACCAGCGGAGGCGGCGATGGCCACGATCGTGGTGATGGGTGCGGGGCTGGGCGGGATGAGCGCGGCCTATGAGCTGCGCGAGACCCTGGGCAAGGGGCATGACATCGTGCTGGTGGGCGAGGGCGAGCGCTTCGCGTTCACGCCGTCCAACCCCTGGCTCGCGGTCGGTTGGCGCGGCATCGACGACACCACCTTGCCGATTGCCGAGCATGTGGCGCGCAAGGACATCCGCTACATCGGTACGGGCGTCGCGCGCATCGAGGCCGGCGCCAGGCGTGTCGTCACGCGCGCGGGTGAATCGATCGACTATGACTACCTGATCATCTGCACCGGCCCCAAACTCGCCTTCGACGAAGTGCCCGGCACGGGGCCGGAAGGCGGCCACACCGAATCGGTGTGCACGGCCGGGCATGCCCTGCATGCATGGCAGGCCTACCAGGAGTTCCTCAAGGATCCGGGACCGGTGGTGATTGGCGCGGTGCAGGGCGCGAGCTGCTTCGGGCCGGCCTATGAGTTCGCGATGATCGTCGATGCCGACCTGCGCAAGCGCAAGCTGCGCGATCGCGTGCCGATGACCTTCGTCACCAGCGAGCCCTACATCGGCCACATGGGGCTGGGCGGGGTCGGCGATTCCAAGGGACTCATGGAAGCGGAAATGCGCCAGCGCCACATCCGCTGGGTGGTCAACAGCAAGGTGACGCAAGTGCGCGCGGGCGAGATCGACCTGCTCGAACACGATGCCCGCGGCCAGCCCGGTGAGGCCCGCACGCTGCCGTTCAGGTTCGCGATGCTGTTGCCCGCGTTCAAGGGCGTGGATGCGGTGGCGGCGGTCGAGGGCCTGTGCAACCCGCGCGGCTTCGTGCTCGTCGACAGGCACCAGCGCAGCCCCAGCCATCCGCGGATCTTCGCCGCCGGCGTGTGCGTGGCGATTCCGCCCGTCGAAGCCACGCCCGTGGCCACTGGCGCGCCCAAGACTGGTTTCATGATCGAGTCGATGGTGACCACGATCGTGCGCAACATCGCGGCCGAGCTCAAGGGCGAGCCGGCGGACTTCGAAGGCACCTGGAACGCGGTGTGCCTGGCCGACATGGGCGACACCGGCGCCGCATTCGTCGCCCTGCCGCAGATCCCGCCGCGCAACGTGACCTGGACGCGCATCGGCAAGTGGGTGCACCTGGCCAAGGTCGGCTTCGAAAAATACTTCCTGTACAAGATGCGGCACGGCACCTCCGAGCCGATCTACGAAAAATACATCCTCAAGGCGCTGGGCATCGAGCGACTCAAGGACGTGGCACGCAGCGGGCAACATTGAGCGGCTGCCGCAGGCATTTCAATCACATCGACAGTGGAGGACGGACCATGAATCTTGATCGTGCGGTAATGGCGTTTGCGGGCGTGATGATCCTCGTGAGCGCGGCACTGGTGTATTTCGTCTCGCCAGGCTGGCTGTTGCTGACCGCCTTCATCGGACTCAACCTGCTGCAGGCGAGCTTCACCGGCTTCTGCCCGGCGGCGATGGTGTTCAAGAAGCTCGGCGTGCGCGGGGATGGCTGTGCGTTCAGGTAAACCGCTGCTGCTGGTGGCGCTGCTGTCGCTGGCCGCGTGCGGCGGGCGCCAGCAGTCCACGGCGCCGCCAGCGCTGCCGGCGCTGGCGACCTTCACGGTGGCCGCGCCTCAGGAGCTGCCGGGTCAGCGCTGGGATGGCGTGGTCGAGGCGGTGCAGCGCGCCGACCTCAGCGCGCAGACCTCCGGCCGCGTCACCGCGGTCGAGGTCGACGTGAACGACCGCGTCGCGGCCGATGCGGTGCTGTTGCGCATCAGCGCGGTCGAGCAGGATGCGCTCGCCAACACCGCCCGCGCGCAGCTGCGCGCGGCCGAAGCGGCGGCGGTCGAGGCCGAGCAGGCGTTCCAGCGGCATGCGGCGCTGGCGCAATCGCACTACGTCTCGCGTGCCCAGCTCGATCAGGCCAGGGCCGCGCGCGACAGTGCGGTGGCCGCGCGTGGCGCGGCGCAGGCGCAGCTCGCGCAGGCATTGCAGCAGACCCGCTACACCGTGGTGCGCGCGCCGTTCGCGGGCATCGTCGCGCGCCGCGACGTGGAGCCGGGCGAGACCGTGGCGCCCGGGCAGCCGCTGCTGGGCCTGTATGCACCCGACGCCTTGCGCATCGAGGTCGCGCTGCCGCAGACGCGGGCCGAGGCGGTGCGCCAGGATCCGCGCGCGAGCGTGTCCCTGCCTGACGGACGCGTGGTGACGCCGGCGCAGGTGATCGTGTTCCCGGCTGCGGATGTGGCCAGCCACAGCGTCAATGTGCGCGTGGTGCTGCCGGCGTTGACGCCGCCACCCGCGCCCGGCACCACGGCCAAGGTGGTGTTCACGGCCGCGGCGCAGGACGAGACGGCCACGTTGGCGGCGCCGGTGCGCATCCCGGTGGGCGCGGTCGCGCAGCGCGGCGAGCTCAGTGGCGCCTATGTGCGCGAGGGTGAGCGCCTGCTGTTGCGCCAACTGCGCCTGGGCGCACGCGAGGGCGATGCGGTGGAAGTGATCAGCGGGCTCGTCCCGGGCGATGTGGTGGTGGCCGATCCGGTCGCCGCGGCCCAGGCGCTCGCGGCGCAGCGCCGCGCGATGGGTGCGCGGCATGACTGAGGCCACATCCCGGCTGGGCATCTCCGGGCGCATCGCGGCAGCGTTCCAGGACAATCCGCTGACGCCGATCCTCGCGATCACCGGCCTGCTGCTGGGCCTGCTCGCGGTGGCGATCACGCCGCGCGAGGAGGAGCCGCAGATCGACGTCACGATGGCCAACGTGATGGTGCCGTTCGACGGCGCCAGCGCACGTGAGGTCGAGCAGCTGGTGGCCACGCCGCTGGAGCAGAAGCTGGCCGAGATCGAGGGCATCAAGCACGTCTATTCGATCAGCCGCCCCGGCATGGCCGTGCTCACGGTCGAGTACGAGGTCGGGGTGGCGCGCCAGCCGGCGCTGGTGCGCC
>QUBV01000066.1 GCA_014338185.1 Lysobacterales bacterium
CGGCAGCGCGCGCGCCGCCTCGCGCAGCACGCGCGTGAGCACCGCGATGCCGATGCTGAAGTTGGCGCTCCACAGCACCGCGATGTCGCGCGCGGCCTGTTGCAGCGCCGCGCGCTGGCGCGCGTCGAGGCCGGTGGTGCCGCTGACGAAGGCCAGGCCCTGCGCGCGCGCGAGCGCAAGCCCCGCATCGAAGGCGCCGGCCACGCTGAAGTCGACCATCACGCCGCCACCGACGGCATCGGCCAGCGTGGTGCCGTAGCACGGGCCGTCCTGGCGCAGCGGGTCCACGCGCTGGCCGAGCAGCGCCGAGCCCGGAGGCACGAGCGCGGCGGCAAGCCGCAGGTCCTCGAATTGCGCCAGCATGCGCAGCAGCGCCTGCCCCATGCGGCCACTGGCGCCGTGGATGATCACGGGAATCGGTGCTGGCATCGCGCGCTCCGGCAAAACCGAGCGCGATGGTAGCCCAAGGCGCGGCGGCTGCGCCGCGCCCGCGCGCCGCCTCAGGAGGTCACTCGGTCCCAGAAGCGCTTGACGCCGTCGAGCCAGCTGCTGTTGCGCGGCGAGTGCGCCGCGGCACTGTCGCCGCCGAAGGTCGCCTCGAACTGCTGCAGCAAGTCGCGCTGCTCGGCAGTGAGGCGCACCGGCGTTTCCACCACCACGCGGCAGATGAGGTCGCCGGTATGGCCGCTGCGCACCGACTTCACGCCCTTGCCGCGCAGGCGGAACAGCTTGCCGGTCTGGGTTTCGGCCGGCACCTTGATTTCGGCCTCGCCGTCGAGCGTGGGCACCTTGAGGGTCGCGCCCAGCGCGGCCTGGGCGAAGCGCAGCGGAATCTCACAATGCAGGTCGTCGCCATCGCGCTGGAAGATCGCGTGTTCGCGCACCCGCACTTCCACGTACAGGTCGCCGGGCACGGTACCGGCCGGGCCGGCCTCGCCCTGCCCGGCCAGGCGGATGCGGTCACCGGTGTCCACACCGGCCGGAATCTTGACCGCGAGCGTGCGCTCGTCGCGCACGCGTCCCTCGCCGTGGCACTGCGGGCACGGATTCTTGATGACCTTGCCGCTGCCACCGCACTGCGGGCACGCCTGCTGGATCGAGAAGATGCCGTTCTGCATGCGCACGCGGCCATGGCCCTTGCAGGTGCCGCAGGTGCTGGTCTTGCCATCGGCCGAGCCCGCACCGTGGCAGCGCCCGCAGGCGACCAGGGTCGGCACCTCGATGGTCTTGTCCACGCCCAGCACGGCTTCTTCCAGGTCCAGCTCGAGCAGGTAGCGCAGGTCCGAGCCGCGCCGGGCGCGGCCGCGCCCGCCGCCCATGCCGAAGATGTCGGAGAAGATGTCACCGAAAATGTCACCGACGTCGCCGTTGAAGCCGCCGCGTCCACCGCCCATGCCATGCTCGAACGCGGCGTGGCCATGCTGGTCGTACAGCGCGCGCTTGTGTGGGTCGGACAGGACCTCGTAGGCCTCCTTGGCTTCCTTGAACTTGTCCTGCGCCTGCGGATCGTCGGGACAACGATCGGGGTGGTACTTCATCGCCAGGCGCCGGAACGCCTTCTTGAGTTCCTCATCACCCGCGCTGCGGTCGACGGCGAGGACTTCGTAGTAATCGGTCTTGTTCATGGGCCGGACAATGCACGCTCGATGCGGCGATCAGGAATGATCCACAGCACGGTCACCGCGGCGCAGATCAGGCAGGAAACAATGGGTACGAACGGCGCACATGCAAGCGCAGCCATCAGCAGCAGCTCCCGTAGGCGCGGGTCGGAACCGGTGCCGGGTATGGCTCGGCGTCGTCGAGCCGGGCGGTGGTGAACGGAAACAGCGACGGCCGGAACAGGAAAAGCGGGTTCGCCCGCATCACCTTGCCGTCGACCTGCCTGCAGGCCGCGAACCGGTGGTGGTTCCAGTACAGGCCAACGCAGATGAAGCCGAGCAGATGGGTCATGAACGCATGCGCGCCGCCGAGCGGGGCCTGCCAGGTCGGCTGGTGCGGCAGCTTGAGTTCGAGCACCATGATCGTGATGACCACGGCGATCACGCCGTCGCAGCACGCCCCGACGCGGTTCGTTTCCATGCCGTGCTCCCCTGCGTCCCCCGACGTCATGCCCCGTGCACAATCGCGATACCGCCGGCCCCGGGGCCGGCGGTATCGGCGACAAATTACTTGTGGTCGTCCTTGACTTCGGTGAACTCGGCATCGACCACATCGTCCTGCGGCGCGGCGCCGGCGCCCGGCGCAGCGCCCGCATCGGACGGGCCGTGGCCGCCCTGCGCCGCCGCGAACAACGGCTGCGCGGCCTGCTCGAGCGCGCTGGTGCGCGCCTCGATCTGTGCCTTGTCCTCGCCCTTGGCGACCTTTTCCAGTTCCGACAGCGCTTCCTCGATGCGACCGATCTCGCCCGCGACCTTGCCGCCGTGCTCCTTGATCGCCGCACGCACGGCCGCGATGAGCTGGTCGGCCTTGTTGCGCGCGCCCACGAGCTCGTGGAAGCGCTTGTCTTCTTCCTTGTTGGTCTCGGCGTCGCGCACCATGCGCTGGATCTCGTCCTCGGACAGGCCCGAGCTGCCCTTGATCTCGATGCGCTGCTCCTTGCCCGTGTTCTTGTCCTTGGCGGTCACGTGCAGGATGCCGTTGGCATCGATGTCGAAGCTGACCTCGATCTGCGGCATGCCGCGCGGCGCCGGCTGGATGCCCGCCAGATCGAACTTGCCCAGCGACTTGTTGTAGCGCGCCTGTTCGCGCTCGCCCTGCAGCACATGCACGGTGACCGCGCTCTGGTTGTCCTCGGCGGTCGAGAACACCTGGCTGGCCTTGGTCGGGATCGTGGTGTTCTTGTCGATGAGCTTGGTCATCACGCCACCGAGCGTCTCGATGCCCAGCGACAGCGGCGTCACGTCGAGCAGCAGCACGTCCTTGACCGTGCCACCGAGCACGCCGCCCTGGATCGCCGCGCCGACCGCGACGGCCTCGTCGGGGTTGACGTCCTTGCGCGGCTCCTTGCCGAAGAAGTCCTTGACCGTCTCCTGCACCTTGGGCATGCGGGTCTGACCACCGACGAGGATGATCTCGTGGATGTCGGCCACCTTGAGCCCGGCGTCGTTGAGCGCGGTGCGGCACGGCGCGATGGTGCGTTCGACCAGGTCGGCGACCAGCGCCTCGAGCTTGGCGCGCGTGAGCTTGATGTTGAGGTGCTTGGGACCGGAGGCATCGGCCGTGATGTACGGCAGGTTGACCTCGGTCTGATGCGCGGTCGACAGCTCGATCTTGGCGCGCTCGGCGGCGTCCTTGAGGCGCTGCAACGCGAGCGGGTCGTTCTTGAGGTCGACGCCCTGGTCCTTCTTGAACTCGTCGACCAGGTAGTCGATCACGCGACGGTCGAAGTCTTCGCCGCCGAGGAAAGTATCGCCGTTGGTGGCCAGCACCTCGAACTGCTTCTCGCCATCGACCTCGGCGATCTCGATGATCGACACGTCGAAGGTGCCGCCGCCCAGGTCATACACCGCCACCTTGCGGTCGCCGCCCTTCTTGTCCAGGCCATAGGCCAGCGCGGCCGCGGTCGGCTCGTTGATGATGCGCTTGACCTCCAGCCCGGCGATGCGGCCGGCATCCTTGGTGGCCTGGCGCTGGCTGTCGTTGAAGTACGCGGGCACGGTGATGACCGCCTCGGTCACCGGCTCGCCGAGGAAGTCCTCGGCAGTCTTCTTCATCTTCATGAGCACCTTGGCCGACACTTCCGGCGGCGCCATCTTCTTGCCGTCGGCGGTCTCCACCCAGGCATCGCCGTTGTCGTGGGCGATGATCTTGTACGAGACCAGGTTCAGGTCCTTCTGCACCTCGGCGTCGGTGAACTTGCGCCCGATCAGGCGCTTGACCGCGTAGAAGGTGTTCTTGGGATTGGTCACGGCCTGGCGCTTGGCGGTGGCGCCCACCACCACTTCGTTGTCCTTGAACGCGACGATCGACGGCGTGGTGCGGTCACCTTCCGCGTTCTCGATGACGCGCGCGCCGCTGCCTTCCATGATCGCCACGCACGAGTTGGTCGTGCCCAGGTCAATGCCGATGATCTTGCCCATGCTGAACTCCCGCGTTTCGTATTGGATGCGGCAGCGCCGCGATGTGGTCGAAAATGTGGTGCGTGGCCCGGCTTTCAAGCGTCCCGCCGCGGCGGGTGCCCGGCTCAGCGCGATACCGTCACCAGTGCCGGCCGCAACAGCCGTTCATTGAGCACGTAGCCCTTCTGCATCACGGTCACGATGCGGCCGGCGTCGTGTCCGGGCGCATCGACCATGGTCATGGCCTGGTGTACTTCCGGATCGAACGCCTCGCCCACCGCGCCGACTGCCTTGAGCCCATTGGCGTCGATCACGCGCGCGAACTCGCGCAGCGTCAGCTCGATGCCGCCGCGCAGCGCCGCGGCATCGGTGGTTTCGACCGCGAGGCCGCGTTCGAGGTTGTCGAGCACCGGCAGCAGTTCGGCCAGCAGCTTCTCGTTGGCGAACTTGCGCGCCTGCTCCAGCTCGCGCTGCAGGCGCTTGCGCTGGTTGTCGATCTCTGCCCGCTCGCGCAGCACGGTGTCGCGCATCTCGGCGAGCTTGGCCTCGGCCTCGCCGAGCTGGCGCGTGAGCGTCTCGATGCTGCGCTCGACCGCGTCGGCTTCCTCGGGCGAGGCCGCCGCTGCCGGGTTGGTGTTCTCCATCATGATCTCCCTCGGATCCCAATGTCTGCCGCTCGCGCCCGTGCCGCCGCCGGCGGCCGACGCTCCCAGCACCGCTCAATGCGGGCATTGCGGCGCGCTTCAAGGCGGGCCGCGCCGGCCAATCGGCCAATTTACCCGATTGGTCGGCTCACTGCGCGCGCTGCAGCGCGTGCGAGATGATGCTGGCCGTGGCCTGCACCACCGGGATCACGCGCTCGTAGGCCATGCGCGTGGGGCCGATCACGCCGAGCACGCCCAGCACGCGGCTGTCCACGCCATAGGGCGCGGTCACGAGGCTGTAGCCGTCCAGCGCCGCGAAACCCGATTCCTCGCCAATGAACAGGCGCACGCCATCGGCGCTGGCGCAGCGTTCGAGCAACTGCAGCAGGTCGTGCTTGCGCTGGAAGGCCTCGAACAGCTCGCGCAGGCGATCGACGTCGGCGCCGTCCTGCCGGCCCATGAGGTTGGTCTGGCCCGACACCAGCATGTCGCCGCCGGCGTTGCCCTGGAACGCCTTCTCGGCCACCTCGACCACCGCGTTGAGCAGGCGGTTGAGGCGCGCGCCCTCCTCCTGCATCTCGCGCAGCAGCCGCGCGCGGATCTGGTCGATGCGCAGCCCGGTGAACTGGGAATTGAGGAAGTTCGCGATCTGCTCGAGCTCGGCCGGGCCGTAGGCGCGCTCGGGCGCGATCACGCGGTTCTGCACCTGGCCGTCGGTGAACACCAGGATCACCAGCACGCGCCCGCCGTCGATCGGCACGAAGTCGATGTGGCGGAACGGAAACTCCTCGCGCCGCGGCACGCTGACCACACCCACGAAATGGGTCATCTGCGACAGCAGCGCGGTGGCGCTGCCGAGCAGGTCGGGCGTGGCCGCCTCGGTCGGCAACTCGCGCCGCAGCTGCGCGAGCTCGCCCTCGCCCAGCGGCCGCATCTCCAGCAGGCTGTCGACGAACACCCGGTAGCCCTGCGAGGTCGGCACGCGCCCGGCCGAGGTGTGCGGCGCCGCGACCAGGCCGAACTCCTCCAGGTCGGACATGATGTTGCGGATCGTCGCCGGGCTCACGTCCAGCCCCGACGAGCGCGCGAGCGTGCGCGAACCCACCGGCTGGCCCTCGGCGATGTAGGTCGCGATGAGCGAGCGCAGCAGGTGGCGGGCGCGGGCATCGAGTTGGCGGGGTAACGCGCTCATGGGATTCCGGGCAAGCCTGCGGCAATGCCTACACAATAGGGCCGCATCGGGGTGATTTCCATCGCGTGGCCGGCTTGGCCGCCGCGCGGCGCACATGTTAGCGTTGCGCGCTCCCGCAGCCGCGCCGCAGCGATGCTGAAAAGCCTCTACGTCAAGGATTTCGCGATCGTCGGCGAAGCCGAGGTGACCTTCGGACCCGGACTCACCGTCGTCACCGGCGAAACCGGCGCGGGCAAGTCGCTGCTGGTCGATGCGCTGCTGCTGCTGGCCGGCGCACGCGGCGAGGCGCTGCTGGTGCGGCAGGGCTGCGAGCGCGCCGAACTGTCGGCCGAGTTCGACCTCGCCGACCGCGCCGACCTGCGCCAATGGCTCGTGGCCGAGGATCTGGACGAGCAAGGCGCGTGCCAGCTGCGCCGGGTGATCCGCAGCGAGGGCAGTTCGCGCGCGTGGATCAACGGCCGACCCGTCACCCTGGGCCAGCTCAAGCAACTCGCCGCGGGGCTCATCGAGATCCACGGCCAGCACGAACACCAGGCCCTGCTCGAACGCGGCCAGCAGCTGGCGCTGCTCGACGACTTCGGCGGCCACGCCCCGATGCTCGCCGAGGTCGCCGACCTGGCCCGCCAGTGGCATGCGCTGGGCGCGCGCATGGCCGAGCTGTCGCAAGGCGCCGACGCGGCCGCGCGCGTGGAATGGCTCACGCATCAGGTCGAGGAACTGGAGCGTCACGCGCTCGCGGCCGCACCGCTCGCCGAGCTCGAAGCCGAGCACCGCCGCCTCACCAACGCAGGCGAACTGCTGCGCGGCTGCGCGCAACTGGGCGAGCGTCTCGATGGCGAGGACGAACTCGCGCTGCTGCGCCTGGCCGCACGCGCCCACGCCGAGGCGGCGCACCTGGCCACGCTCGATGCGCGGCTGGCACCACTGGCCGAACTGCTCGACTCGGCGCAGATCCAGCTCGGCGAGGCCGGTGACACGCTCGCACGCTACCAGTCGGCACTGGAACTGGACCCCGAGCGCCTGGCCGAAGCCGAGGCGCGCCTGGGCAAGCTGCACGAACTTGCGCGCAAGCACCGCGTGCGCATGGATGAACTGCCGGTGGTCGGCGAGCGCCTGCGCACCGAGCTGGAGGAGCTGCGCGGCGCCAGCACCCGCATCGCCGACCTGGCCGCCCAACGCGAGGTGCTCGCCGCCGGCCACGCGCAGGCCGCACAACGCCTGACGCGGGCGCGCACGGCCACCGCCACGCGGCTGGGCGCCGCGGTCAGCGCGCTCATGGCCGAACTGGGCATGGCCGGCGGCCGCTTCGAGGTCGCACTGGAACCCACCTGCGCCGGCGAGCCCGATCCGCAGGGCAGCGAGCGCGTCGAGTTCCTCGTGAGTGCCAATCCGGGGCAGTCGCCGCGGCCG
This sequence comes from Lysobacterales bacterium, assembly GCA_014338185.1. Classification (GTDB taxonomy): domain Bacteria; phylum Pseudomonadota; class Gammaproteobacteria; order Xanthomonadales; family Rhodanobacteraceae; genus Dokdonella_A. The sequence goes on from QUBV01000066.1 coordinate 7,305, forward strand.
TTGCGCAAGGTCGCCTCGGGCGGCGAACTGGCGCGCATCAGTCTCGCGATCGAGGTGGCCGCGCTCGGCAGCGATGCGATCGCCACCATGGTGTTCGACGAGGTCGACTCGGGAATCGGCGGCGCGGTCGCCGAGATCGTCGGCCACAAGCTGCGCGCGCTCGGCGCAAGGCGCCAGGTGCTGTGCGTGACCCACCTTGCCCAGGTTGCCGCGCAGGGCCATGCCCACCTGCGCGTGGCCAAGGCCAGCGATGGTGAAGCCACCCACATCCGCATCGACACGCTCGATGCGACCGCGCGCGAGGAGGAGATCGCGCGCATGCTCGGTGGCATCCAGATCACGCGCGAGACCCGCGCCCACGCGCGCCAGATGCTGCAGCAGCCCGCCGGCAGGCCATCACGCTGATCGGTGGCGCGCCCCGCCGGCGCAGACTTCGGGGGTACCGGAGAGAGCCGGCCACGTCAGGACAATTTACGTGAGAAACATCACGTATCTTGCTGATACACAATATGAATTATTTGCTCAATCGGTGTGCGCGCCGATCGGTCACGCCCACCGTTGGCGCACGCCGCGGGCGCTCACTTCTTGCGCGCCGGACGCACGTACAGCACGAGGCTGTGGTCCTCGATCACGTAGCCGTACTTGGCCGCGATGTCGTGCTGCAGGCGCTCGATCTCCTCGCTGGTGAACTCGATCACCTTGCCGCTCTCGACATCGACCATGTGGTCATGGTGCTTGCCGCGGTCGAGTTCGTACACGGCCTGGCCGCCCTCGAAGTTGTGCTTGAGCACGATGCCGGCCGCCTCGAACTGGGTCAGCACCCGGTAGACCGTGGCCAACCCGATGTCGTCCTCGTTGTCGAGCAACTGGCGGTAGATGTCCTCGGCCGTGAAGTGCTTGCCGTCGCGGCTGCCGAGGATTTCCAGGATGCGCATGCGCGGATGGGTGACCTTGAGGCCAGCCTTGCGCAGTTCGTTGGATTCCATCGCAAATGTCTCCCGCTGCGGCGTTCATCGCGCAGTCTGGCATGGGCCTTGCCGGACCGCCCGCTAGTGTATCATCGCCGCTTTCCCCGCCCCGGAATCTTCCTGCATGCGCTTGCGCTGGCTTGCCCTCCTCGCCCTCGTTCCGCTCTCGGGTTGCGGCATCATCTACAAGGTCGATGCGCAGCAGGGCAGCCTGCTCGACAAGGGCTCGGTCGAGGCATTGCAGCCGGGCATGAGCAAGCGCCAGGTACTGCTGATCATGGGCTCGCCGTCGGTCGTGAGCCCGTTCAACCAGGACCGCTGGGACTATGTCTCCACCATGCGGCGCGGGCGCGGCAAGATGGACCGCAGGGACCTGGTGCTGCATTTTGACAACGACACGCTCGCGAGCATCGAGGGCGACTACTTCGAGGAAGACCCCGAGCAGCTCGTCAAGGATGCACGCAAGTACAAGCGCCAGTATCCCGACGAGAAGCGGCCCGACGAGGACAAGAAGAAGAAGCGGCGCGACGGCCAGGGCTGAGCTCGGCGTTCAGCGCGGGCGCTGCGCGCGCAGGCGGCGCGCTTGCTTCGGGTCGATCCGCAGCGGCCGGTACAGCTCCACCCGGTCGCCATCGCGCAGTGTCGTGTGCAGCGTCGCGCGGCGTGACCACACGCCCACCTCCAGCGCGGCGGCATCGATGCGGCACTCGCGTTCCACATCCGCGGCCGCGATCGCGTCGGCGACCGTGCTGCCGCTGGGCAGGCACAGCGCGCGCAGGAACTGGCGCGCAGGCTCCGCATAGGCCACCTCCACGGCGATGCGGCGCTCGTCCCCACTCATGCGTGCGCACCGGGTCTGTGGCGGCGGCGCGTCGGGTATGCTGCTGCACCGCCAACGCAACCCGCCGTCCCGCCTGCGCGTCGTCCAGGCATCGCAATCATCGCACCACGTCCGTACTCTCCATGGCCAAGACCTCCCGCAAGGACAAGGACAAGCCCGCCAGCGCCACCATCGCGCTCAACAAGCGCGCGCGCCACGAATACCACATCGACGACCATTACGAAGCGGGCATCGAGCTGCAAGGCTGGGAGGTCAAGAGCCTGCGCGCCGGGCGCGTCAATCTCGGCGATGCCTACGCCATCGTCAAGGGCGGTGAAGTCTTCCTGTTCGGCGCGTCGATCGTGCCGCTGATTTCTGCCTCCACCCACGTCGTCGCCGAGGACCGGCGCACCCGCAAGCTGCTGCTGCACCGCGCCGAAATCGACAAGATCATCGGCGCGATCGAGCGCAAGGGCTACACGCTCGTGCCGCTGGCGATGTACTGGAAGCACAACCGCGTCAAACTCGACCTGGGCGTCGCGCGCGGCAAGCAGGAACACGACAAGCGCGACAGCGAACGCGAACGCGACTGGAACCGCGAGAAGCAGCGCGTGATGCGCGCCAAGAACCGCCAGGCCTGAGCCGGTCGCGACCTGCATGCCAACGCCGGTCGCATGCCATGGCGTGCACCTGCGCCTCGGCCCGGCGTCGGCGCGGTGTACACGCGCTTGATTTCCGCACCCGCCGCCGCCACCATCTGCCCACCCCGGGGGCGACTTGGTTTCGACGGGGGACGTGAAGCAGCTGGGAGCATGCCGAGGGCGTCATCTTCCTCGTTAATCCGATGGCAAAAAACTAGACGCGAACGACGACGTCTACGCCCTGGCCGCTTAAGGCCTGGCCCCGAACCCACTTGTGTCCGTGCTCGTGGATGTAGGGTCACTATCACGGGATCGTCCGCACCGGCGCCTTTCGGTCGCGGATCAAATCCAAGAGGCTGGTCCGACGGTGCGCCTCGCACGTTGTGTTGCCGTCGGACGAGACCAAACAGCGTGACAAGCATGTAGCGCCTGGCGCGGAGCGCCTTCGGACGCGGGTTCAATTCCCGCCGCCTCCACCAATAATGAAACCCCAACCGTTCTCGGTTGGGGTTTTTTCTTGTCTGTTTGCGCCAGTTCCCGCGTACTCGTGCGGGCTCCTGCGAGCGCCTGCGGACTGCGCCAGCCGCCCGAAGAGACCGTTCCCGGCCACATTCCACTCTCTCCTGGCCATTCCTCGCTCCGACCTCGCTCCCTGGAACTGGCCCGAAGTCCGGGTGGCGTCCCCAGATGACCTGCCCCCATTCCCAGGAGCAAGGTGTCCCAGGTGGATTCACGAAGCGCATCCCACAAAGCAATGTCGATACGGTCCATGCGGTTCTATGCATTCACTCTGCGGGCTGGCAGTTTGGCGTCATTTGTTTGCATCATGCTCGGAAGATATCCACCTTGGTTTCAAGGCATTTCCGCAGACTCAAATCGTTCGCCCCCACCTCGAACCACCCCCCAGGCTTCTGGTAGAAGTCCAGTCCTCGCCCGATCTTGATGACCCAACCGTTATCCAGACGGATTTCGCGGTCATGGATGTTTGGGTTGAGTTTCACCTCTAGCTCGACATCCAACTCCAGCAGACTTTGCTTCAGCTCATCGAGCTTTTCGGCGATGTCGGCCAACTGGGTCTTGTCGTCGTAGCCGGTGATCAGGCTGATCTTCTTCACGGTGCCGGCCTTCAGCACCGTTTCGCAGAAGCGCACGAAATTCTGAATCTGGTGTTGCAGCCGGATGTAGGGGTCTTCGATGACAACAGACTTCGCGCCTTGCAGATAGGCGCCGAGGATCGACTCATAGCTGTACCCGGTATCGCCATAGAGGATGGTGAAGTGCTGTTCCTTGAGCTCGACCGATGACGGAGCAACCACCGTTGGTGTCGGAGCAGCCTGTATCGGCGCCACTGGAGGTTCCTCTGCTGCAGCAGGCGCCGAGTGGGCGACGGGTTGCACTTCGACTGCCTCAGCAGGCTGGCCATCCGCTTGGCTCAAACGACGACGAGCCGGTTCTTGCGTCGCGGGCGCATCCTTCGACTCCGGGCAGAAGACCACCACTTCCTCACCGCTGGCCTTGAAGTAGGACAGGTTGATGCGCGCAAACTCGTCATCCGGCTTGCGCTTGTTCATCTGCTCCTTGACGCGGCGGCGGCACTCAGTCGCGTAGGCCACGTATTCTTCGAACTCGTCGTCAGTCGGTGGCCCGTTCGGATGCAAGACCTTCAAGAAAGCGCAGACGGTCTTCTTGATGCCTTTTTCGTCGCGTCCTTCAATAGCCTTGCCAAGTCGGATGCGCTTGCTCACTTCCTCGTACCGGTTCGTGTGCTTGAACTGGTAGTGAAAGGCCTCGGCCAAGTAGTCGGTGATGAATCCGTAGTTGCTGGTCAGAAACTCGCTGCTGTTCTTTGGCATCTCCCAGCCTGGGATATACGCGGCAAAACGGTCCATCACCGCCAGGTCGAGCTCTGGCGGAAGTGGTTGGAATAGGTCGTGCTCGTTGGAGTTGACCACCTGCTGTACCGACACATCAATGTTGCCGACAAAACTCAGGCTGGCATCGGCGATCACTTCGGCCCCACGCGAAAAACGTCCGTTAGCCATGAAGTCTTTCATGATCTGGATGGTGTCCGGGTCTTTGACCTTGATACCGCCTACTTCGTCAAAGGCCACCGTGTCCCAAAAGCCGACCAGGCCCACCTTGCGGCGTGCGTTGTTGTAGAACAGCGTTGCCTTGGTCGCCTGGCCGCCCGAGATCAAGGTGGCGTAGGGCGAAAACTCGCTGAAGAAGTAGGATTTGCCGGTGCCGCGCGGGCCCAGCTCGATGTAGTTGTAATTGGGCTCCACCAGAGCGGCCAGCCTGGCGATGAAATGCATCTGAACGCGCTTCGAGAGCTTGTTGGGCTCCAGACCCACAGAGCGCAGAATCGCCGCGATCCACTCATCTCGGGTGAAGGCTGCCCGGCCTTCTGCATAGCGGTCGAAGTCGAAGCGGGTCAGTTGGATCGGGCGCAAGTCCTCGATGGAAAACGCGTAGTCGTCTTCGTCGATGTCGTTGTGCGCCAGGGTCACCTCCGCCCAAATGCCGCCTTCCAGTAATCGATCGTTGTCGCGGTAGAACTTCTCGCCGATGGCGATGCGTTGCGAGTTGAAGTTCTCCAGCGATGCCCAGTGGCGTTTCTCTTTCTCGACGTAGCGAACGTGAACCTTGTCGATGAAGCGATGCTTGCCCTTGGTGGCCACCTTGGACTGCGCGGCATTGGCTTCGTCTGGGCGAACGTAGTTCTCCTGCAAGGAGGACAGTACCGCCTCCATGCCGGCATCCATCTCGGCCTGGTCATTGCTGGCGCAATACTTGGCGAGCAGGAACTCCAGGACGAACGTCGGGACATTGGTGCCTTTTTTGATTCGATGCAGCAAGTCCTTACGAAGGACTTTGCCGTCGAATGTGGCGTTTAGTTTTTGGTCGAGTTCGTCCATAGGGCTCATTCCGTATAGTCGGTTTCAAGCGCCAGATTGCTGTAGGCCACCAGGGTTGTGGGGTTCAGCGCCACAACCTTGAACTTGCCTCTGAACTCATCATCCATGCGCAGCGCAATCTGCTTACGCTGGTTTGGTATCAGAGTCACGGTTCTTGTCGCGGGGTTCACATCGCCGCCTGGGCGCGGCTCTCCCACCACATTGCCCTTGCTGTCTTGCGCTTCCAGCAGTATCTCCACGCTCATGTCTTGCGAGAACATATCGTCGGCCACCAGTATCACTTCGATGACCGGCAATCGCGTTGTGATTCGTTTGGCACCGTTCTTGTAGCTCAGCTCCACCACCACCTTGCGCAATTCCGCATGGGCGGCTGTATCCAGCCGAGCCACCAGCACCGGTACAACGGCCTCGGCCAGGGATGCGCCGCCATGGAAATACAGGTGCCCCGAGCGATAAGGCGCCATGCTGCGCGGTAGCGCCACTTGGGTGAAATCACCGCGAATGCCGAGCTTCTCTGCGCTGACCACCAGGCTGTGACCATCTGCCGTGCCGTCGCCCAGCATCATGCGATCGTGGGCATTGACGGGCCACTTTCCCTGCGGTTTGACGCACACATCGCCTGCCTCCGCTTGTGCATTCAGGAAGAAGCCATGGTCTGTGACGATCACTGCCTCCTTGAAGCCCATGCCCCGCAACTTGTGTAGCGCCACGCGGATCAGCTTGAGCGTGCCCGGAATCAACCCGAGCGTCGTCTCGGGGTTGCTTTCCAGTTGGCTGTCGATTTCCGTGGAGCGCAGCACCAGCAGATCGACTGTCTCTGCGATCTTGGGTTTGCCGCGAACAAAATCGCCCAGCGGCATTTCCGCGAAGCGATCGCCATACCGCTTGGCCAGCACACCCATGCGTTGCGGGACATTACTCACCGGCGCCCCTGCCAGCTTCGGCGCCAGGGAATCGTTCGCAAGCTCTAGGGTTAGCCCCGTGCGAGCACCCGGCAGCAAGCTCGCCATGCCCACCAGGGTAATGGTCGGCAGCTGCGCATAGGCCGCTTGCAGCTCAACCGGCCCATCCTCGGCCAGCAGCTTTTCCAGCGCCACGCCCAACTCGTAGCGCAGGGCGTCCACCATCAGGTAGGCCACCTTGCGCCCGCTTTCCTTGAGGCGATCGGCCACCAGGCGATCAAAAGCATCGGCATTGGCCAGGCGCCCGGTGGGTGGCCAACCAGCGGTCTCGAGGTGTTTCACAAACACGCCTTGGACCTTTTCGGCCAAGCGTCGATAGCGCGCCCGTGCTTGGCTGATCACTTCATGCATCAGGCCATGCGGGTCGAGGAAGTCACCCGCCGCTTGCTCAAACTCGCGCTGCAGGCGGTCTGCTTCGCGCAGGCTGCCCAGGTAGAAGTCAATCAGCTCCGCTTGTGAGCGGGCGTGATCCGGCAACTGGCGCTCGAAATCATCGCAGGCCTCGACCAGGCTCAAGCCAGAGCGCACCAACTCCCACTGGGCCTGGCTTTCGCCCTTGCCGAGCCATACCGAGCTCTTATGGCGAGTCAGCACACAGCGCGTGGCATCGGTGTCACCGCTGACAATGCCCTTGATCGCGGTGCGCAGGAAAGTCCGTTCCTCGAAGGGGAAGGTGTCGCGCTCGCCCAGGTCCTCAATCGCCCCACACAGATCGGTCAGATTGAGTTCCACCTCGATGGCTTCGGCGCGCTCGATGTACGCCGCGCGTGACTTCGGATCACTGCGCAGACGGTCGCACACATCCTCGACGATGGGTCTGGCTTCCATCGGGGCATGCGGCACGCCCTTCAGGGTATCCGGCAGCGCCACCGGCAAATCAAACACAAACTCACTGAACAGCACATAGCGCCAGAGTTCATCCGCCAGGGCCGACCACGTCTTGCCGCGCGTCTTCACGCTCAGACCCAAGGTAGCGCGGAGGAAGTCACGCGCTTCTTGCACCCAGCCTTCCTGCCCCTTGAGCGCTTCGGATTGGCTTGTAGTGGGAGCCAGCAGTGCGGCCAGAATCTCGCGGCCGGACTCCACCCGCAGCGTGGCTCGCAACTGGGGCCAGCTTACGCCGCCACCAATGGCATCGATCACCGCGAAGGTCGGCCCAGAGGGAGAGGTGGCAAACACCTGCCGAATCTCGGTCGCGTGATCCGGCCTCGCACGCAGGCACAGGCTCAAGTATTCGTCGCCATCGTCTTGTGGGAAGACCGCGCCGCATTCAGCGTACAGGGCGAATGGATCAGCTTGCTTCTGCTCGTCGGTTTCCGGGCGCTTGGCAGGTACATAGATCAATACACATTCCAGCGGTGCCTTGGGCTGACCCACCTCGCGCAGTGCCAGCAACGCTGCCTCACGGCTTTCGATGCTGCTCTCAGACGCATCAACCACTCGCACCTTGTCAGCGGCCAGATCGAAACACTGCTCGCGGTAGCGCTTGTCGGGGTCGTAGACCACCAAGGCGCCAGCTTGCTTCAAGCGCGGCCGCAGCACGTTTTCTCGAATGAATTCCGCAATGCTCATCTACACCTCGATCAATACGTGTTGTGGCTCACAGGCGCGCTGCAACCCCATTTGTGGCTCGTAAAGCGGCAGATTGTGAGCCACAAAGTTGTTTGTAGCCATTTCATGCACCTCAAAACGCCTCCCGCCCTTCGGCGATGTTGAGCAGTGCCGGGAAGCACAGTGTGGCCGCCCGGCGGCCGCTGGCCTCCATCAGCACCCGCAACACCCCTGCATCGCGCAGGGTAGGCAGCATGCGCTTGGCGGTAGGCTCTGGAATGCCACTGCTGGCCACGAAATCCGAACTTTTGAAGATGGGCCGCTCAAAGACCCAGTCCAGCGCGTGGATGGCGTACTGCGAGCGCGTCAGGTCGGCCAGCTCGCGCTTCATGCGCTCATACAGCGCCAGAATGTCAGCGGCCTTGCGTTGGTTCTCTTCGGCCTGGGTCTTGATGGCCTGCAGGAAGAAGCGGCACCAGCCCGTCCAGTCGCCATCGCGAGACACCGCCAACAGGCGTTCGTAGTATTCGTCGCGGTGCGCCTCCAGAAAAGCGCTCAGGTAGAACATTGGCCGTTGAATGACGGCGTTCTGCCACAGGAACAGTGGCACCAACATGCGCCCCAGGCGGCCATTACCATCCAGAAACGGGTGCAGCGCCTCAAACTCGGCATGCACGATGGCCAGCTGCACCAGGCGGTCAGGGGCATCGGCGTGCAGATAGCGCTCCCAGGCGCTCATGGCGTCGGGCAGTTTGTCGGCGCCAATCGGCACAAAGCGCGCCTGCTCCACGCTGCAACCTGCCGGGCCGATCCAGTTGGGAATGCGCCGATATTCGCCGGGCGATTTGCCCTGGCCGCGCACGCCATCGAGCAGCACCTTGTGTGATTCCCGCACCACCCGCTGCGACAGCGGCACGGTGGCCAGCATTTTTTCCGCCATGCGCATGGCGGCCCGGTAATTGAGCACCTCGCGGATATCGTTGCGCCGCGCCTCGCTCAACTCGGGCGCACCACCTTCTGCTTCAAACTCCAGCACCTCGCCCATGGTGGCCTGGGTGCCTTCGATACGCGAAGACAGCACCGCTTCCTGTGTGGTCAGTGGCGACAGCAGCACCGCCGCATTGGGAATCGCGGCCAGGGTGCCGTCATAGCGTGCCACTGCCGCCGAGGCAGGCCCCAGCAGGGGGATCAACTGCGGCCAATCCAGCTCGGCGGGCGGAAAGGCGCCCAGTTGGTAGTGAACGGCCGCCATCAGGCTTCCCCCTTCTTCTTGCGCGTCTTCATCGGCGCTGCCTCGGGTTCGATGTAGAGATGCTCCAGGCCATGTGCGATGGCCAGCGACTTGTCGGTCTTGCACTTCTCGCGCACGCGCTCTGGCCAGTAGTTCATGGCGAGCATCGCCCAGTCGTAGTCGCCTTTTTCCAGCTT
>QUBV01000067.1 GCA_014338185.1 Lysobacterales bacterium
CGCACCACGCTGGCACAGGCCGGCGATGGCGCGTTTCAGGTCGAGGCGATCCGCGTGGCCGATGGCGTGTACCTGCGCCTGCGCAGTGCGGAGCAGGCGAGCGCATGGAGCCGGCTGGACGCCGGCGCGATCGCACTCGTGCTGGTCGACACCCGGCTCGGCCTGGTCGGGACAGGCGCCGGACTGGTGCTGCCGCACACCGGCCCGTTCGAGGTCGTCTACCGGGCGGCGCGCTGAGCGCAAGGCCAATCCCCACGCGCACCGGGCACTTGGTTGCCCGGTGCGCGGGCGACCGCTCCATCGGATGGCCGTCGAAGTTGATTGTGGTAGGCACTCAGTACAAGTCGATCGGATCGACGTCGATCGACCAGCGTAGCGCGCGGGGTTGCGGCAGTGCGCGCACCGCGGGCAGCCAGCTGTCGAGGAAGGTCTGCAGCGTCTGGCGCCGCGCGCTTTCCACGACCACCTGGCCGCGCTGCGCCCCGGCGCGACGCGGCATCGGTGCCGCCAGCGGTCCCTGCAGGGACACCTCGTGGCCGCCGGGTGCGGCGGCGACGGCCGCGCGCAGGAAGCCGTGCAATTGCCGCTCGTCGCTCGACTCGGCCCGCAGCAGCGCCAGTAGCGTGTATGGCGGCAGCATCGCGGCCTGGCGCTCGGCGAGCAGTTCCTGCGCGACCGCGGCGTAGCCGCGCTCGATGAGCGCGCGCAGCAGTCCATGCCCGGGATCGTGGGTCTGCAACAGCACGCGGCCCGCGTGCTGCGCGCGGCCGGCGCGGCCGGCGACCTGCACGATGAGTTGCGCGAGGCGCTCGGTGGCGCGGAAGTCCACGCTGTACAGCGCCTCGTCCACGCCCACCACGACCACCAGCGTGAGTCGCGCGAGGTCATGGCCCTTGGCCAGCATCTGGGTGCCGACCAGCAGGCGCGCGCCGGGACGGTCCAGGCTTTCCAGCAGCGCCTCGCGCGTGCGCCGGCCGCGCGTGCTGTCGCGGTCGATGCGCACGATCGGAACCTGCGCGAAACGTGCCGCCAGCGCTTCCTCCAGGCGCTCGGTGCCTTCGCCCAGCGCATGCAGCGCGAGGCCGCCACAGGCAGGGCAGGCGCTGGGCATGCGCTGCTGCGCACCACAGTGGTGGCAGCGCAACACGTGCGCACGGCGGTGCAGGGTGAGCGCACGGTCGCAGGCATCACAGCGCGCGCTCCAGCCGCAGTCATGGCACAGCAGCACCGGCGCGTAGCCGCGCCGGTTGCGGAACACCAGCACCTGCTCGTCGCGTGCGAGGCAGGCCTCGATCTCGGCCAGCGCAGGCGCGGCCAGACCATGGTGCAGGCGCTGGTGGCGCAGGTCGAGCAGCTGCATCGTCGGCGGCTCGGCGCCGCCCGCGCGCTGTGTCAGCCGCAAGGCGCGATAACGCCCGGCCGCCACGTTGGCCAGGCTTTCCAGCGACGGCGTGGCACTGCCGAGCACGAGCGGCACGCCCAGCGCGCGTGCGCGCACCACGGCCAGGTCGCGCGCGTGGTAGCGAAAACCCTCATGCTGCTTGTAGGAGCTGTCGTGCTCCTCGTCGACGATGATCGCGCCCGCACGCGCGAGCGGCACCAGGATCGCCGAGCGCGTGCCCAGCAGCAGCTGCGCGCTGCCATCGGCCGCAGCCTGCCAGGCGCGGGCGCGCTCGACTTCGCCCAAGCCCGAATGCAGCACCGCGACATCGACGCCGATGCCGGCGCGGAAGCGGCTGATCGCCTGCGGCGTGAGCGCGATCTCGGGCACCAGCACGAGCACCTGCCGGCCGCGCGCGATCGCGGCGCGTGCGATCGCCAGATACACCTCGGTCTTGCCGCTGCCGGTCACGCCGTCGAGCAGGAAGGTGGCGTGGCCCGCGCTTGCCAGCACCGCAGCCACGGCCGCCTGTTGCTCGGGATTGAGCGCGCGCACGGCTGTCGTGGGCGCCGCGGGCGCTGCCGCTGCGGCTGCTTCGACCCAGCCGCGACGGACCGCGGTGCGCAGCGCCGCGGCGCCACCAAGGTCGCGCGCGGCGGCAGCCGCCAGCGGCTGAGCGGCCAGCGCCGCGAGCAACGCGTCAAGGCGGGTCCCGCGGCGACGCTGCGGGTCGGCCAGCGCGGCGTGACCCAGTGGCGTGAGCTGCCAGCCGCCTGCGCTTGTGCGCGCGGGTGGCGCGCCCCGGCGCAGCAGCGCGGGCAAGGCCGCGAACAGCACTTCGCCCAGCGCATGCTGGTAGTAGCGCGCGGCCCAGCGCAGCGTCGCGAGCAGCTCGCCTGCGAGCACGGGCTCGGCGTCGAGCACCGTCTCGATCGCCCTGAGCCGATCCGGTGCCTCGCTGTGGTCGCACTGCTCGACCACGATGCCGACGAGGCGCCGCCGCGCGAAAGGCACGCGCACGCGACAGCCGACCGCGACCGCGTCCTCGGCGAGGTAGTCGAACAGGCCAGGCAGGGGCAGTGGCAGCGCCACGCGCAGGATGGCGGACATGCGTCGAGCTAAGCCGGTTACGGCTTGGCGCGCAAGGTTTGCTGCGCCGCAGTACGACAGGGTCGGACTTGCGTGCGCTTCCTCAGCCGGTGGTCAGCATTGGGTGCTAAGTAGCGACGGTGCAAACGAAATATTTCTTATCCACACGATCTGTGGATAACCATGTGGACGAACCCGCCCGCGCATGCGCCAATCCCCGTGAAAAATGCCGCTGCCTCACCTTGGTCAACTTTTGACCAATTTTTAATCTCTTTGTGTTTCAACGGGTTGCGGTGGCGTACGGCCCGGGTTTGGAGCCGGTTCAGCATGCCCGCCCACGCTCCCGACCCGTCTGCACGATTGTGCACAACCCATTGAAACACCGTTGGCCGAGGCCGCGCGGCCGCGCGCGTCAACCCACGCCGCGATCGTGCGTTGAGAACAGCCGTTCCTGCGCGAGAATCCAGCCACGTGCACGCGATCGACCAGTTCATGAGCCCACTTCCGCTCGACGAGGCCGGATCCGCCCCGGCGCAGGCGCGCGCGGGCGATCTCGAGGTGTTCCTGCGCGGCGTGGAGCGGCGTGCCTGGCGCATCGCCGAGCTGGCCACGCGCGAACGCGAGGATGCACTGGAGATCGTGCAGGAGGCGATGCTGGGTTTCGTGCGGCGTTATGGCGCGCATCCGCCCGCCCAGTGGCCACCGTTGTTCTGGCGCGTGCTCGACAGCCGCGTTCACGACTGGCACCGGCGCCACGTGGTGCGCAGCCGCTGGAGCGCGTGGCTGGGCCGCCTCGGCGGCGACGAGGACGATGCGAGCGCCGACCCGCTGCTGTCGATCGCCGACGGGCGCGAACCCGGTCCGCTTGCGCGCCTGGCCGACCGCGAGGCCGGGCAGGCGCTCGACGCGGCGCTGCGTGCATTGCCGCTGCGCCAGCGCCAGGCCTTCCTGCTGCGCATGTGGGAAGGACTGGACGTGGCGCAGACCGCCATCGCGATGCGCTGCAGCCAGGGCAGCGTCAAGACCCACCTGTCGCGCGCGCTGGCACGCCTGCGTGGACAACTGGAGCCGCATCGATGAACCCACCCGCACGCGAACCCTGGCTGGAGCGCTCGCTGGCGCTGCTCGACGACTCGCTCGCGGCCGTCGACGCGGCCACACTGTCGCGACTGAACCAGGCACGCCAGCGTGCGCTCGCGCAGCGCACGCGGCGTCGCTGGCTCGGTGCCGGTGCGCTGGGCGCGACCGCGGCCTTGCTGCTCGCACTCGCGGTGCAGCGCCACCTGCCTGCGCCCTCGCCGGCGGCGCCGCCGGTTGCGGAAGCGGTCGCGAGCGCGTCCACGGACGCAGCCACGGCCAGCGGGCTCGACGCCGCGTGGAGCGACATCGACGAGGCCGAACTGGCCGACGACCTCGCGTTCTACAGCTGGCTCGCGACCCAGTCCGAACTGTGATGACACGCCTGGGCTTGCACCACCGCGATCGCCACAGCCTGCAGCGCATGCCTGCGCCGGAGCGCGGCGTACGCCGGCTGTGGGCGTGGCTCGCTCTGGTGCTGTTGCTGGTGGCCGCGACCGGCGCCTGCGCCGCACCCGCGGCCGCGGATGCGCCCAAGGCGCGGGTCGCATGGGAGCAGCTTGCGCCGGTCGAGCGCAGCGTGCTGGCGCCCGTGCAGTCGCAATGGGCCGGCCTCGGGCCGCGCCAGCAGCAGGCGCTGCGCCGGCTCGTGGCACGCTGGCAGGATGCGCCGCCACCGCGCCGGCGGGTGATCGAGCAGCGTCTGCAGCATTGGGCCGGGCTCACACCGGCCCAGCGCATGACGCAGGCGCGGCAACTGGCGCGCCTGCGCGCGCTGCCGCCCGCCCGGCAACAGCGCCTGCGCGAGGTGTGGGCGCGCTTCCAGTCCCTGCCGCCGGCCGAGCGCGCCGCGCTGCGTGCACGGTTCGCGGCGCATGCGGCCACGGTGATGCCCGATGCAGCCGGTCCGCACTGGACGCCCGCACCGCTGCGCGCGCTCACGCCGATGCAGCGCCAGGCGCTGCGAGCCCACCTGCGCAGCCTGCCGCCGCAGGCGCGCGCGGACGAACGGGCACGCCTGCTCGCGCTCACGCCGCAACAGCTGCGCGACTACGTGCGTGAGCTGCCGCCTGCGCAGCCCTGACGGCCGCGGTCCCGATGCGCGCAGGCCGGCCCCGCAAGACCCGCTGTGGGCGGTCACGCCTGCGTGACCGCCGCCGCGGGCATCAGCTGGTGGCGAGGCTCGCGATGGTCGCCCCTACCATGCCCAAGGTGAGCAGGACGAGGTAGCACAGGCCCACCCACATGAACTTGAGCGTGGTCATGATCCAGCCCTGGCGGTACACGCGCTTGGCCATGAGGAACGGATACACGAACAGCCATGTCCATATCAGCGCGCTGAGCACGCCGAACACGGTCCCGAGCCAGGCGGCCATCGTTCCCAGCCATGAGGCGAGCCAGTACACGAGCACGAGCAGCAGCAGCGACAGGAACGCAAACGCGTGGCTGTGCAGCGCGACCATCAGGTGTTCCATGTACAGCCGGCGCTTGAACAGGTAGGCGAGCTTGAGCAGCAGCGCGAGGAACGGCATCAGTACGAACATCGTCTGCGGCAGCACCGCGAACATGCCTTGCACGAGGTGCGAAGGTTCGCGCTTGGCCAGCAGCAGGTTGTCCCTGACGCGCAGGGTGAGCGCATACAGGCGCGCGTTGACCGCCTCGGGCAACCACGCCACCCGCGTGTTCTGCGCGGTGGGCCGCCACTCCTGGCCATCGATGCGGATCGCCGCGGGCGTGGCCGGATCGGCCGGCGTCGGACGGCCGTTGGCGATGGCGTTGGCGCGATCGAGCAGGAACTGGCGGCGTGCGCGCGCGGCCGCCCGGGTGGCACTGAGCGCGGCATCGAGCCGTGCGAGTTGACGCGTGCCCACCGCGGGTGCGCTGCGCGCACTCTCGATCGCCTGCTCGCGCGCCTGCAGGCTTGCCGCCAGTTCCTCGGGCGTCTGTGCCGATTCGATGTCATGCAGTGAGGTGCCCTGGACGACGTCCGCATCGATCGCACCGAAATCGAAACTGACCTGTATCGCGAAGAACGCGAGGATGCACAGGAAGAAGAACAGCCGGAACGGCGTGACGTAGCGCGTGCGGCGGCCGGCCAGGTATTCGTTGGTGAGGAAGCCGGGGCGCAAGTACAGCGGCACCAGCGTGCGGAAGATGCGCGAATCGACGTTGAACAGCGTGTCGCCGATGTCCGCCATCACGCTGGCGAGGTGGCGGATCATGCCCTTCACCGGCTGACCGCAGGCGTGGCAATACGGGCCCTGCAGCGGGACGCCACAATTGCCGCACGCAAGCGCCGGCGCGATCGACTCGACCGGGGGGTTGGCCGCTACCGGTTCATGCGTGCCCATGCGCGCTCCCCGTTCGCCCGTGCCGCACCGACGTGGTGCCGCCGGTGCGTATCGTACGCAAACCCGGTCGCGCTGCGCGGGGCCGTGCCGAAGTCGTGCCACAATGGCGCCTGCGCCCGCCCGCCCGACCGCCCCTCCTGCCCGTGTCCATCCTGTCGCCGGCGCGCCGCCGCGAACTGCGCGAAACCCTGCAGTTGGCGGTGCCGCTGGTGCTGGGCCAGCTGTCGGCGGTGGGCATGAACGTGGTCGACGCCTTGCTCGCGGGCCACCTCGACGCCCACACCCTGGGTGCGGTCGCGGTCGGTACCAGCATCTGGGCGATCGTGATCGTGATCGCGATCGGGGTGATGATGTCGCTGCCACCGTCGGTGGCCCAGCTCAACGGTGCCGGCCTGCGCGAGCGCATCGGTCCGCTGTTCCGCCAGGCCTTGTGGCTGGCGCTCGTGCTCGGTTGCGCGCTCGGCGTCGCGGTGCACGTGGGCGGGCCGCTGATCGTCTCCCGCATCGGCATCGATCCGCCGCTGGTCGCCGACGTCGTGCGCTTCCTGCACGCGATCGCCTGGGGTGCGCCGGCGCTGGCCCTGTTCTTCACGCTGCGCGGGCTCGGCGAAGGCATCGGCGTGACGCGGCCGACACTGTATTTCAGCCTGCTGGGCCTGGTGCTGCTGGTGCCGATCGGCTACACGCTCATGTACGGCGCGTTCGGCCTGCCGCGACTGGGCGCGCTCGGCAGCGGCATCGCCACCGCGGTGGTGTTGTGGCTGCAGGCGCTGGCATTTGCCTGCTACGTCGTGCGCAGCCGGCACTACCATGGCCTGGCCGCATTCGCGCGCCTGGAACGGCCCGACTGGCGCGCGATCGGCGGCCTGCTGCACATCGGCGTGCCGATGGCGGTGACCCTGTTCGCCGAGTCGAGCCTGTTCGTCGCGGTGGCGCTGGCGATCGGCACGCTCGGCACCGATGTGATCGCGGGCCACCAGATCGCGATCAACGTGGCCTCGGTCGCGTTCATGCTGCCGCTGGGCATCGCGATGGCGACCACGGTGCGCGTCGGCCACGCGGTGGGCGCGGGCGACGCGGCGCGCGTGCGCGATGCGGGGGCGGTCGGCCTGCTGCTGGTGCTGGGCACGCAGACGCTCACCTCGGGCGCGATGCTGCTCGCGCCCGGCCTCATCGCGCGCGCCTACACCCACGATGCGGCGGTGATCGCGGTCGCGGTGCAACTGCTCATGCTCGCGGGCGTGTTCCAGTTCTCCGACGGCATCCAGTGCGCGGCCAACGGCGCCCTGCGCGGCCTCAAGGACACCCGCGTGCCGATGGCGATCACTCTGTTCGCGTACTGGATGGTGGGACTGCCGATCGGCTGGTGGCTCGCCTTCGCGCGCGGCCATGGCGCGGGCGGCCTGTGGGTGGGCCTGATCGCGGGCCTGAGCATGGCCGCTGTGCTGCTCACGCGGCGCTTCTGGCGACTCGCGCGGCGGCCGCTGACGCAGTTCGACCATGACTCCCGCACCATGCCCGTGGGCGGCGGATTGGGGTAGGCTGACTGCCCAACGACGCCTGCGCCGCCGCGCGGCGCGTGGATTCATCCGGCGCGTGCGCCAGCACGCGCCCATTGCCAGCGCGCACCCAGTGCGCCACCGGAGTCACCCATGTCAGGTTCCAGCCACGGCCCGATCTTCCGCTTCTTCCGCGCGATCTGGGACACGCTCAACTTCACCCGCCGCCTCGTGTTCAACCTGTTGTTCGTGCTGGTCGTCGTGCTCGTGATCGTCGGCCTGTCCTCGGGCAGCCACCCGATCGATGCGCGCACCGCGCTCGTGCTCGATCCGGGCGGCGCCGTGGTCGAGCAGTATTCGGTCGATCCGACCGAGCGCGCACTCGCGCGCCTGAGCGGCAGCGAGACGGCCGAGGTGCAACTGCGCGACCTGCTTGAGGCGATCGACGCGGCCGCCGGGGACAAGCGCATCGAGCGCATGGTGTTCATTCCCGACGACATCACCTCGATCGGACTGGCCACCGCACGCGAGCTCGGTGCGGCGTTCGACCGTTTCAAGGCGGCCGGCAAGGAAATCGTGGTGGTCAGCACCGGCATGGAACAGAACGTGTACCTGCTCGCCGCGCACGCCAACCGCATCCTGCTCGACCCCGACGGCGCGGTGGTGCTGGAAGGCCTGTCCAACTACCGCAGCTACTACAAGGATGCGCTCGACAAGCTCGGCGTGCAGGCGCACCTGATCCGTGTGGGCACCTACAAGTCGGCGGGCGAGCCCTATGTGCTCGACCATGCCTCCGATGCGGCCAAGCAGGCCGATGCGTACTGGATGGGCGGCATCTGGCAGGAATACATCGACGAGGTGGCGAGCCTGCGCAAGCTCGATGCGGGCGCGCTCAGCGACAGCATCGCGCACTTCGACCAGCGCGTGAGCGCGCAGCACGGCGATCTCGCCCAGCTTGCGCTGGAGCAGAAGCTGGTCGACGAACTGGCCACGCGCGCGCAGGCGCGCGAGCAGCTGCGCGCGCTCGGCGTGGCCGATGGCGACAGCTTCCGCCAGATCGACTTCACCGACTATCTCGCCGCGCACGCGGTGCAGCGTCTGCCGCGCGCGGGCAAGGGTGTCGCCGTGGTGGTGGCGCAGGGCGAGATCGTGCCCGGCGAGCGCCAGCCCGGAATGATCGGCGGCAAGTCGACGGCGGACCTGATCCGGCGTGCGCGCAAGGACCCCAACGTCGCGGCGATCGTGCTGCGGGTGGATTCGCCCGGTGGCGATGCCACCGCCTCGGAGCAGATCCGCCGCGAACTGGCGCAGGCGCGCGAGGACGGCAAGCCGGTGGTGGTGTCGATGGGCGACGTGGCCGCCAGTGGCGGTTACTGGATCTCGATGGCGAGCGATGAGATCTGGGCGCAGCCCAACACCATCACCGGCTCGATCGGCATCTTCGGCCTGTTCATGACCATCCCCGACACCCTGGCCAAGCTCGGCATCAACACCGATGGTGTCGGCACCACGCCGCTGGCCGGCGCGTTCGACATCCGCCGTCCGCTGTCGCCACAACTGGAATCGGTGCTGGGCAGTGTGATCGGGCGCGGCTACGCGCAGTTCATCGGCACGGTCGCCAAGGCGCGCAACAAGACGCCCGAGCAGGTCGATGAGGTCGCGCAAGGGCGGGTCTGGAGCGGTGCGCAGGCCAAGGAACGCGGCCTGGTCGACAAGCTCGGCGGGCTCGACGACGCGATCGCGGCTGCCGCGGCGCGTGCCAACCTCGGCGCCGACCATCCGCTGCGCTACATCGAGCAGCCGCTGAGCCCGTGGCAGCGCCTGGCGATCACGCTGGGCGGCAGCGATGCCACGCTCAAGCTCGCGCAGTGGAGCGGCTTGCACCTGCCCGCCGGTGCGCTGACTCGGTCCGAGTTGCGGGAGCTGTCGAGCATCGCCGCTGTGTTGCGCGGCAAGCGCTACGCCGCGTACGCGCACTGCCTGTGCGAGCCGCACTGAGGACGCGCCGGTCGCAACGCCGGCGCATGCGCCGGTCTTGGCATCGCCGGACGCCGGTCCGAGCCGGCTCGCCGAGGCGCGGCCAGCGCCGCGTGAGCGCTAGCGCAGGCCGGCGTTGATCTTTTCGAGCGCCGCGGCGCCGGGGCACAGCGCCGCGGTGTCGAGCGTGTTGAGCGGCGCGGCCACGGTACGGATGCGCGCGTGCAGGTCCTGCGCGTTCTCCTCCACGTACAGCAGCCCGGTCGGAATCTCGCCCGCGGCCTGGCGCTCGTGCAGGTAGCGCATCGCGGCGACGCGGTCGGACGGGTCGTAGGCGACATCGACCTTGCGCAGGCGCAGCACGCTGCCGTCGTGCTGTTCCACCTCGATCAGCTCGCCCGGCGCGTAATCGACCACGATTTCCTCGCGTGCCTCGATGAAGTCGAGCTTGTTGATCGCATCGTTGTGCTCGCGCACGTAGTCGTAGCTCTTGGTGCTGCCGGCGTGGTTGTTGAACGTCACGCACGGGCTGAGCACGTCGAGGATCGCGGCGCCGCGGTGTGCGATCGCGCCCTTGATCAGTGGCACCAGTTGCTCCTTGTCGCCCGAGAAGCTGCGCGCGACGAAGGTGGCACCCAGTTGCAGCGCCAGGCCGACGAGGTCGAGCGGCGCATCGGTGTTGACCACGCCCTTCTTCGACACCGAACCGGCATCGGCGGTGGCCGAGAACTGGCCCTTGGTGAGGCCGTACACGCCATTGTTCTCGACGATGTAGACCATGTTGACGCCACGGCGGATCGCGTGCACGAACTGGCCGATGCCGATCGAGGCCGAGTCGCCATCGCCGGACACGCCCAGGTACAACAGTTCGCGGTTGGCGAGGTTGGCGCCGGTGAGCACCGAGGGCATGCGTCCGTGCACGGTGTTGAAGCCGTGCGACGGGCTGAGGAAATAATCGGGTGTCTTGCTGCTGCAGCCGATGCCGCTGAGCTTGGCCACGCGGTGTGGTTCGATCGCCAGTTCCCAGCACGCGCGCACGATCGCGGCCGAGATCGAATCGTGGCCGCAGCCCGCGCACAGCGTGGAGATGCGGCCCTCGTAGTCGCGGCGGGTGTAGCCAAGCGCGTTGCAGGTGAGCGAAGGGTGATGCAGGCTGGGTTTGGCGATGTAGGTCATGCTGTCCTCGCGGCGAATGCGCGCGTGCCCACGGCGCGGGTGCTGCGCGCTCCGTGGCACCGTGGCGGGTTGCATCTCATCGCGCGCTGCCCGCCAGCGCCTCGCGCGGCGCCGGCGCCTGGGCGTCGAGCCGTTCGGCCAGCGCATGCGCGATGAAGCGCGCGGTGATCGGCGTGCCGTCGTAATGCAGGATCGGCACCAGCCGCGCGGGATCGATCTCGAACTCGTTGACGAGCATCGAGCGCAGCTGGGCGTCGCGGTTCTGCTCCACCACGAACACGCGCTCATGTGCGGCAATGAAGTCGGCAATGCTGTCCGCGAACGGAAACGCGCGGATGCGCAGCGTGTCCAGCTGCAGGCCGCGTGCCTCGAGCACGCTGATCGCCTCGTCCATCGCCGGCGCGGTCGAGCCGAAGTGGATCGCGCCGAAGGCGGTCGCGCGCGCGGCCCGGCGCAGCAGCGGTTGCGGCAGCAGCGCCTTGGCCGTGTCGAATTTGCGCAGCAGGCGCTGCATGTTGTAGACGTAGTCGGCGCCGCGTTCGGAATAGCGCGCGTACGGATCGCGCGAGGTGCCACGCGTGAAGTAGGCGCCCTTGCTCGGGTGGGTGCCGGGCCAGGTGCGCCACGGAATGCCGTCGCCGTCGACGTCCTTGTAGCGGCCGAAGTCCTTGCCGGCTTCCAGCTCCGCCGCGCTCATCACCTTGCCACGGTCGTGCACGCGCGCATCGTCCCAGGCGAAGGGTTCGCACAGGCGCTGGTTCATGCCGATGTCGAGGTCGCTCATCACGAACACCGGTGTCTGCAGGCGGTCGGCCAGGTCGAGCGCGCTGGCCGCGAACTCGAAACACTCGTGCGGGTCTTGCGGCAGCAGCAGCACGTGCCGGGTGTCGCCGTGCGAGGCGTAGGCGCAGGCCACGAGGTCGGCTTGCTGGGTGCGCGTGGGCATGCCGGTGGAAGGTCCGCCGCGCTGCACGTTGATGATGGTGGCGGGGATCTCGGCAAAATGCGCCAAGCCAAGGAACTCGGTCATGAGCGATACACCCGGACCCGAGGTCGCGGTGAACGCGCGCGCGCCGTTCCAGCCCGCGCCGATCACCATGCCGATCGAGGCGATTTCGTCCTCGGCCTGCACGATCGCGCAGCGGCGCTCGCCGGTCGCGGCATCGGTGCGGTACTTGTTGCAGTACTTGTCGAAGGCCTCGACCACCGAGGTCGAAGGCGTGATCGGATACCACGCGCATACCGTCGCACCGCCGTACACGCAGCCCAGGCCGGCGGCGCTGTTGCCGTCGACGAAGATGCGCTCGCCAACTGCGTCGGCGCGGCGCAGCGCGAGTCCGATCGGGGCGTCGGCGAAGTGTTCGCGTGCATGCTCATGGCCGATGCGCAGCGCGCGCACGTTGGGTTCGAACAGCTTGGGCTTGTTGCGGTACTGCTCGCCGACCAGCGTCTCCAGCACCTGCATTTCCAGCCCGAGCAATTGCGCCAGCGCGCCCACGTAGATGATGTTCTTGAAGATCTGGCGCTGGCGCGGATCGCTGTAGGTGGCGTTGCAGATCTGCGTGATCGGCATGCCGAGCACGCGCACGTCGTCGCGGAACTTCGATTTCGGCAACGGCTTGGTGGAATCGTGGAACAGGTAGCCGCCGGGTTCGATCTCCTTGACATCGGCGTCCCAGGTCTGCGGATTCATCGCCACCATGAGGTCGACGCCGCCGCGGCGGCCGAGCCAGCCCGCCTCGCACACGCGCACCTCGTACCAGGTCGGCAGGCCCTGGATGTTGGAGGGAAAGATGTTGCGCGGGCTCACCGGCACGCCCATGCGCAGGATCGCCTTGGCGAACAGCTCGTTGGCCGAGGCCGAGCCCGAGCCGTTGACGTTGGCGAACTTGACCACGAAGTCGTTGACGGCCTGGATCGGCTTCATCGGCGGGCGCCCCGTGGCGCGAGCTGGTGGAGGGAGGGCATCGCGCTCAAGCGGCTTTCTCCTTGCCGGCCTTGGGCGCGCCGTCGCCCGCGTGGGCGATTTCGAGGAAGAACTTGCGCATGTCCCAGGCGCCGGTCGGACAGCGCTCGGCGCACAGGCTGCAGTGCAGGCACACGTCCTCGTCCTTGACCATCACCCGGCCGGTCTTGACCGGCGCCGACACATACAGTGCCTGCCCGGTGTTGAGCGCGGGCGCCGACAGCCGCGTGCGCAGATCGGCTTCCTCGCCGTTCCAGGTGAAGCTGATGCAATCCATCGGGCAGATGTCGACGCAGGCATCGCACTCGATGCACAGGTTGTCGCTGAACACGGTCTGCACGTCGCAGTTGAGGCAGCGTTGGGCTTCCTTCCAGGCGGTCTGCGCGTCGTAGCCGAGCTCGACCTCGAGTTGCATGCTCTTGAGGGTCTTGGCCGGATCGGCCCACGGCACCTTGTAGCGCTGGTCGTTGGACACCTCGTTGTCGTAGCTCCATTCGTGGATGCCCATCTTCTGCGACACCAGCTCGACCGCGGGGCCCGGACGGTCACGCGTATCGGCGCCGCCGAGCAGCAGGTCGATCGACAGTGCCGCCTCGTGGCCGTGGGCAACCGCCCAGATGATGTTCTTGGGGCCGAACGCGGCGTCGCCGCCGAACAGCACATGCGGCAGCGTCGACTGGAACGTGAGCTTGTCCACTACCGGCATGTCCCACTTGGCGTCGAACACGATGCCGATGTCGCGCTCGATCCACGGGAAGGCGTTCTCCTGGCCGACCGCGACCAGCACCTCGTCGCACTCGTGCACCTCGTCGGGCTCGCCGGTCGGCACCAGCCGGCGCTTGCCGTCGACGTATTCCACGCGCACCTTCTCGAAGCTCATGCCGGTGAGGCGACCGTTGTCGTGCAGGAACGCCTTGGGCACGCGGCAGTCGAGAATCGGGATGCCCTCGTGCATCGCGTCTTCCTTTTCCCACGGGCTTGCCTTCATCTCGTCGAAGCCCGAGCGCACGATCACCTTGACGTCCTCGCCGCCGAGGCGCCGCGCCGAGCGGCAGCAGTCCATTGCGGTATTGCCGCCGCCGAGCACGAGCGTGCGCCGGCCGACCTTGCTGACGTGGCCGAAGTACACCGAAGCCAGCCAGTCGATGCCGACGTGGATGTGCGCGGCGGCCTCGCGGCGGCCGGGCAGGTCGAGGTCACGCCCGCGTGGCGCGCCGCTGCCGACGAAGATCGCGTCGTAGCCCTCGCGCAGCAGCGCGCGCATCGACTCGATGCGGCGGTTGGCGACGAACTCGACACCGAGGTCGAGGATGTAGCCGGTTTCTTCGTCGATCACTTCCTCGGGCAGGCGGAAGCGCGGCACCTGGGTGCGCATGAAGCCGCCCGGCTTGGCATCGGCCTCGAACACGGTGACCTGGTAGCCCAGTGGCGCGAGGTCGCGTGCGACGGTGAGCGAGGACGGACCCGCGCCGACACAGGCCACGCGCATGCCATTGTGCTTGCGCGCCGGCTTGGGCAGGCGTGCGCGCACGTCGTCCTTGAGGTCGGCGGCGACGCGCTTGAGGCGGCAGATCGCCACCGGCTCGGGTTTGTTGCCCGCGCTTTCCTCCACCCGCGAACGGCGGCATGCCGGTTCGCACGGCCGGTCGCAGGTGCGGCCGAGGATGCCCGGGAACACGTTGGCCTTCCAGTTGACGAGGTAGGCATCGGAATAGCGACCCGCGGCGATCAGGCGGATGTACTCGGGCACCGGCGTGTGCGCGGGACAGGCCCACTGGCAATCGACGACCTTGTGGAAATAGGCAGGATTGCGGATGTCGGTGGGCTGCATGTCGATCTCGCCGTGTGACGCGCCGCGCGGGGCTTGGCGCGAGCCTAGCCCCGCCATCGTGCCCGGCAAAGGTGCGCCGCACCATGCGGCCAAGGTCGATATCTCCGGCGCAGGACGCGCGCGCTCGGGCCGGCCGCAGCGTGGGCTTCGGTGCCCTTCGCCGGCGCGCGGCTCAGCTGCCGCTGTCGCCGCGCTCCTGCGCCTGGATCTGCCGATCGTGCTGCGCCTTCTCCTGCAGCAGCTGCTGTTCCACGCCCTTGGCCTTGTCGATGGCCTTGAGCTGGTCGTCGAACACGGTCGGCTGGCGCTGTTCGGGCGCAGGTGCGGCGGCGGCCTTGGGCGCGTCGGCGGGCGGCTTGTCGCCGCCGCAGGCGGCCAGGCCAAGCAGGGCGAGCATGAGCAGGCGGATGCGCAACATCGGGACACTCGGGCGGCGGCGATCGGCTAAAGTCTGCGCCGCGCCGTCGCGCGCGACAAGCACGAGGAGCAGGCGATGAGGATCGCGTCCCGCTGGCGGCTCGACGGCCGCACCGCACTCGTCACCGGCGCAAGCCGCGGCATCGGCCTGGCCTGCGCGCGCGAGCTGGCCGCGCTCGGCGCCGACGTGTTGCTCGTCGCCCGCGACGAGGCGCACCTGGAGGCGGTGCGCGCGGAACTGGCCGAGGAATGCGTCGGCCGCGAGATCCGCGCCTGCGCCGCCGACCTGGCGCAGGCCGAGCAGCGCCTGGAAGTGTTCGACTGGATCGCCGACCTCGACGTGGAGCTGTCGTTGCTGGTCAACAACGTCGGCGCCAACGAGGTCAGGCCCGCGCTCGAGTACGGCGCCGACGAAGTGCGCGAACTGCTGGAAGTGAACCTGCTCAGCGCATTCGACCTGTGCCGGCTGGCCCATCCGCTGCTGGTCGAACATGGCCATGCCGCGATCGTCAACGTCGGTTCGGTGTCCGGCCTCACCCATGTGCGCACCGGCGCGCCGTATGGCATGGCCAAGGCCGCGCTGCACCAGCTCACGCGCAACCTTGCCTGCGAGTGGGCCGAGGATGGCATCCGCGTGAACGCGGTCGCGCCGTGGTACATCCGCACGCGCCGCACCGAGGGTGCGCTCGCCGATCCGGACTACCTCGACGAGGTGCTGTTGCGCACGCCGATGGGTCGCATCGGCGAGCCCGAGGAGGTCGCGGCCGCGGTCGCGTTCCTGTGCCTGCCCGCGGCCAGCTACGTCACCGGCGAATGCATCGCCGTCGACGGCGGCTTCCTGCGCTACGGTTTCTGAACTCGCGGCGCGCGCACCACGGCCCGGTGCGCGCCGCGATCCCGGCAGGCATGGCCGAAAACGGCCAGTCCCGAGCCGGCGCCGGCGCTACCATGCAGGCATGACCACTGTCATGCCACCGCTGCGGCTGGACGTGCGCAGTTGCGAGCGCGCCCGGCATGCGCGCGATGCGCGCTTCGATGGCCTGTTCTACACCGCGGTCACCACCACCGGGATCTATTGCCGGCCGGTGTGCCCGGCGCCGGCGGCGCGCACCCGCAACGTGCGCTACTACGCGAGCGCGGCGGCCGCCGCGGCCGCGGGTTTCCGGCCCTGCCTGCGCTGCCGGCCCGAAGCCGCACCGGGCTCGCCGCTGCATGCGGCGCGCCGCGGCCTGGTCGGTGCGGCGCTCGCAATGATCGAGGATGGCGCGCTCGACCGCGCGGGCCTGCCGGCGCTGGCCGCGCGCATCGGTGTCGGCGAGCGCCACCTGCGTCGCCTGTTCGTGCAGGAACTGGGCGCGGCTCCGGTGGAGGTCGCGGCCACCCGGCGCCTGCTGTTTGCCAAGCAACTCGTGGACCAGACCGCGCTGCCGCTCGCGCAGGTGGCCCTCGCGGCCGGCTACGCGAGCACGCGCCGCTTCAACGCGGCGTTCGTGGCCAGCTATGGCAAGCCGCCGCGCGAGTTGCGCCGCGCCCGGGACGCCAGCGCCGACGGCGCTGCCCTGGTGCTGCGGCTGCCGTATCGCGCGCCGTACGATTTCGCCCAGCTGCTCGCGTTCCTCGCGCGGCGCGCGATCCCGCAGGTGGAGCAGGTGAGCGCGCAGGCGTATCGCCGCAGCATCGAAGTCAACGGTGTGGCGGGCTGGTTCGAAGTGAGCCAGGGTGAACACGACACGCTGGCCTTGCGCGTGCATCACCCCGCGCCCGCCGCGCTCGGTGCGATCGTCACGCGCGTGCGG
>QUBV01000007.1 GCA_014338185.1 Lysobacterales bacterium
CGCCAGCCGCTCGCCCCAAGGCCGCATACACGACTGCAACCGCACCGCTTGCCGGAAAACCATTTACTCGGTCACTTGCAAAGGGAGTCCATACATGAATTGTTAGACCCCTGCCAGTCCAATCAGGTCAAGCAGTTCGTTACGGTCTTGTTTATTGAGCCAAATTAGAAAACCGCTATCAACAACACGTAGGCGAAGGTTTGTCTGGTCATAATCCAGAATGATTGGTTTAACCGATTTTTTGACTTGCAACGCCGCTGTGGACTGAAGAGCCTGTGTGACATTGCCAGGGTTCAACTCCCTGCCGTTGGGGTGCTTTGCCTGGAGTGTCTTTGTTATGGCGTTGAGTCTCAGGCCTTGTTGGAGATCCCCAACATCAGCGGTAAGAACAGGATAGAGAAGCCATCGATACATCTCCAAAGTGGTCGATTGGAAACCGTCAGCAAATTGGGTGATGAATGAATTGAAGCGGCCGGTTTGTTGGTTAACAACGTCAGCAACAATTTCTTCAGCCTGCGTTTTCGTTCCGATTTCTCTTTGCTGTTCAAGCGTTGAGCCGACATTGTTCGTCACGCAACATTGGTAGCAGGATTCTTGAACGATATAGATGCTGTTGAAGCAATCCTTTAGTAGTTCACCTACGAATTCGTCTGAGAACTTGACATTTAGATGGGCCTCGCCCGCTTCGATGGCCTGCCTAAGTTCACTTTCTTCCCATTTATCTGCGTCGATTGGTGTTAGTCGTCCTGTGAGGTCGCCGTTGTATACAGAAAGGCGGTTTTCCTCGAGCCAGACACCAACAATGATGAAGCAGTACTTTGATTCTTCATGGAATGCCTTCAGAGCTACGGAAAAATCTTTCTGCGTATCAAGCGGGAGGTAGTGAAAATCTTCGAGGACGATGTATCTATCGAAACCAACACTATGCAGGGCAAGAATGATGTCATTAACGTCTTCTGGATCGAGCTCCAGAGGTGCCTTCGTGGCAGTCGATGCTTCTTCTCGCTCGGTCTCGGCTCCGCCTTCTGCGCCGCCACCGAAGATGGTGGCCGATATCTTTGCAAATATTTTGGATTTTCCAGCGGTTGTCTTTGACGTGGATTGTGTGAGCTCAAAGCCGACCTTCTTGAGGATGGCCGAATGAATGTCTGCGATAGACCACTTGTTTGAGCAATGCACAACAACCGCGTCTTCTTCATTGAGCGCATGCTTTCGTAAACTCGTTTTTCCCTGTTTAGAGCTCCCGAAGATTACTAGATGTTTGTCGCGTGTCAGGTTGTCGACAAGCTTATTGTCTGCGCTCCTCCGCTCCACATAGTTGAGTGGAAGATCGCGCGAGATGCCGAATACTTCGGATGCTTTGGCCATGGGGCTTCCTGGAGTTTAGAGAGGTCTAACGTTAAAGCTGTGCGGCGCAAACGAAGCGCAGCGTAGTTTGCGTCCGAACGAGCGCATTGTTAGCCATAATGCCGCTTCCTGTGACAATTTGGACAAAGCGCGACAGCATTTTCAACTGTATCTTCACCCCCATCCTTCAGCATTTCGACGTGGTGAACCTCCAAATAAGGAAGACCTGTTGTTTTTGATGTAAACGGCCCCTTATTTTTACAGTCGTAACATATGCCATTTGCTTTCTTCAAAACATAAGCGACAACTTTTGGATCTCTCTCATACTGAAATGACCTGACTTCTTTTTGAGATGGTGTTTTATTGCCTTTTACATGGCCTAGCTCTGAGTTGATCGCCTTTTTTACCTCGTCATCAAATGATGACTCAGCTTCCAACTCCTCTGGTATATAGACGTTTCTCCCGTTAATTAGGCTCTGTATGGCCTTAAACTTATTCTTGCTGATTTCAGTCTTTAACCCAGATGTGATTTTCTTAAGAACTCTTGTTGTGGCAGTCTTATCAAGTTTGAACGTTGGTCCTCTTACCCAAGTACCGCTGTTGCCCAAAATAATACCTCTAGCATCAGGTATTGGCTCATCTATAAGAAGTGATAATGTTTCAGGGCATGTGTAGTGCCAAACCAAATCAAGTTCCTTGATGTTGCCAGCCCCGAATCTAGGTGTTTCCCCTGCATATTTACACCCACCTTGAATTCCCACTATAAAATCGCCACCCTCTTTAGCTGTCTTTGCAGTAATGGTGATTAATGCGAATGGTTCGCCATCACGCATAGACGCTAGATGCTTAGGTGGTAGATAGCCTCGGATAATGCCACTTTCACTTTTATAATTTATTGCCTCATGAAATCCATTCATCGGCGAAGAGCCGTGAATGTTTTTATATTCTTCAACTGTTGGATACTTTGTATATGGACGCCCACCCCTAGTATCCGGATTTAATCTCACTACAAATACATTCATTGTGCTTCCCTGTGTTGTGGCTAACACCTGAGTTAAGCCGAACTGCGTAGCGCAGGTAACGGCGTGGCAAGCTTTCTCTGCCACGCCGTTGCCGGAGCGAAGCAGTTTCGGCTTGAACGAATTGTTAGCCCCTTGGTTGGCATACTGACTTGGCTCGTTGCAGTTGGGTAGCTGACATAGATGCCGCAGTTAGAGAAACCTGCTTCTCGACTTCTTGTGCCCCAATCAACATATCAGTCCTGAGCTTCTCTAGGCGAACAATTTCTTCAGGACGAAACTGCTTGGTGTCGCGCAATGATCTTGCAACTTGTAGATTTCTAGAAAGTAGCAGCTCGTGGAGCCGCTTCATTTCGTCTGTGTTTTTGCCAGATATCCGTAGGAAGCATTCAGCTCGTCCACTTGCAATTTCTGATTGAGCGATTGCGTCAAAAATGGCCACTCGTGGATCCGCGATTGCCGTAGTCTCTGGCGCAGGTCTGCTTCTGTCTGTGCAGCCTGAAACTCCCCCAACTATTGATAGAGATATGGCGAGCACAGCAATTTGTGGACGTGGCATATGAAGCTTCCGCAAGGGGCTAACGCCTGAACTCAGCCGCCGAAAAGCGCGAAGCGGTTTTTGGTCGGCTGCAGTGAACTGTTAGGGCGCATGCTGGAACCTGCGAGCGCCGATGGCAAGCCAGACAGCCAAGCCGATGGCGAACAAGGTTGTTGCCGCGAGTATAAGCAGAGCCATCTCTGGGTGGCGGAACGAAACAACGCCAGCGATCGCGAAACCAAGAGGTAGGAGCAGCAGGCGATTACCGGCCCAGCGGTGCAGGGCAGCTGGATCTCGAACACGGGAGTAGTCAACGATGTTCAACGGCTTGGCGGAGCCAGCGAAACGGACAGCCAGTGCGATCACCAGCAGAACCGGCACCGCAATAAATTGGACAATCGCCAGAAACTGAAGGTTGTTCATGCGGCCTAACGCCTGAGTTAAGACGCACCGCTTTGCGGCGGCGGCAGAGTCACAATCCTACGGGACTTTGCCGACGCCGCGAAGCGGTGTCGGCTTGAACGAATTGTTAGGCCTCTCTTCTGCCATGTTCGTGTGCTCTTGCTCGGGCGATCGCTATTGCAGTTTGAGATGGAACAAAGCGAATTTGCCTGAGTTGCTTTGATAGGCGGAATTCTTTGGCAAGGGAATACCTTGCATCCTTTCCAGCTCCGCTTTTCTGGTAGAGACCTTGTGCAACACCGGAGTTCAGATTTGCACTTACGCTCGATAGGAGTGAGTTGCTGAGGGCTAGTGGCGTGAAAGCATGGCATAGCTTTTCTTGGCTGAACTTTCCATTCCCGCCCCAGGTGGCTACGAAGTAGAAAACGAATTTCTTGATGAAGTTGTACTGCCACAAGAACGAGCCAGAGTATTCATTTGGCGAGAACAATATGGGTCGGTGGTGCCAGCCATGAGTTGAGTGAGTCGTCTGCCAAAGGAACGAGCGCTCAGAGCCGACTTCTGCTTGGGTTGGATTCGCTTGCCATCTGGT
The DNA here is from genome assembly GCA_014338185.1 of Lysobacterales bacterium. Classification (GTDB taxonomy): domain Bacteria; phylum Pseudomonadota; class Gammaproteobacteria; order Xanthomonadales; family Rhodanobacteraceae; genus Dokdonella_A. The sequence goes on from QUBV01000007.1 coordinate 3,899, forward strand.
AATCAAGACGGAAGCATTCTCCAAAGTTTTCGAGCAGCCACTTTCGATTGCTTTCCGTGTCTGCATTTTTGCCAATCCACCAAACAACGTCGTAACCTGCGTCTCGATAGTCATTTGTTCGTGCTTCAAGGTCGTGAGTGGTGATTTTGCAGAGTTGAACTTCATGTACTACAACCCATCCGCCAGGGAACGTAAACGCTATGTCCGCGACACGCCGCACTTCATGAACGGGGAATTCTTGTTGTGCTTCTGCGTGTAGGTACTCTTCAAATTCCTCTCCAAGATGCTTGGATAAGAGATTCTTGAAGAAGTTGTGTTCGTAGCTCTCCGGGTGACGCGCGTAGTCGCATTTGCATGGCGCTGATGGTTTGTGAGCGAAATGCTTCATTCGCATCATGCCGCTCTTGATGATGAGGTCGCCCTCGCACAAATGGCACTCGATGTCTTTCTGGTCTATTTCTTTCCTCGGCTGTTTAAAGTCGAAGATGTTCAATAGACGCTTTGTAGATCTCTGCCTTGCGATCAATCCCATAAGAGAGGCCTAACGCTTGAATTCAGCCGCGCCGAAGGCGTCGGCTGGAATGACTAGTTAGGAGTCTTCTTGGCAAAGAAGCCTCTGACGATCCAACAGCAGCTACCTCTGACGATCCAACAGCAGCTATAGACAACTGCCGCGAGAACTAAGGCAATGACGAAGCCTTCAGGCCACTTTCCAGGCCCTTCCGCATATGCCAAACCACCCCATACTGCAACGATGCCAATGCTAACTCGCGCATCAATGGGCAAAGCAACAAAGGGGAGACCCGCAAGCGCGGTTGTGGCAACGGTGACGCCAAGAAACATGCGCCCAAAGGTTGCACCATCCACCCCATGCAGGAGCATAAACAGCACGAATGCTGACACGGCAATGCAGATGGTTGCCCAAACAATTTTTATCCGGAAAAGGCCTTGTTGTGTATTCATCGCGTATGACTCCTAACCGCGTAGCGGGTTGGCGTCCGCTGGATTGAGTTGTTAGGTTGCTCCCAACTTTTTTATCAGGCGTAATCGTCTTCGTGCTTCCGTCAGTGCTACGTCATAATAGGGATCATAGGTATTCGTGGTCTTAAGAAACCGCACTAGTTCAGGGCCGCTGTATGACGTTATTTCACTTATCTTCTTTTCTCTTTCAAGTCGTCTACGTGCTTCCTCCATAGCGATTCTGTTCTGATACTCTTCTTCGCGAGCTGCGGCACGGGACGCCATGCGCTTCTGCTTCTCGATACGTTCCTGCTCTGCCTCGATGCGACGCTGCTCGCGCGCCTCCTCCAATTTGATTTGGATCTCTCGAAACTTGGCGGATGCGTATCTTTCTGCATCAATGTTTCCCGGTATCCGGCGCCAAGCATTCAGCTCAACGTCATCTTTCTGACCAATTCCTTCGTTCAACTCATATTGCTCTTCACAGTGTTCTGCCAAGATCGCGATGTTGGCAACGTACCTGGCGGTCTCAAGGTTGTTGAAGCGACCGTATAGTTTCCATCCGCGTGGTGTGCGTATCGAGACGCGATAAGTGACCGTACCCCCGTCTTCATACACGCAGTTGTGCCCACGAACCCAACTAACATTTTCGCCTGCCCCAGCGAGATTGGAGTTCGTCACGTCGGCTGAGATATGCGGTATCTTCATATCACTGTACGTATTCGACCTGCATGCAACCTAACCGACCTGCATGCAACCTAACTACTATTCTGTTCCAAAGTGAAGCCCAATCCCGCAGCCTAACGGGGCTTTTCGGGACTCGGCGATGGCAAATGTCTTACACGAAACAACAGCTTGCGTCGATCGCGCCGCCTAACCCGACCGCCTAATCTCGCCGTCTTTCCCCGACAGGAGCGGCGACCATGGAATCCTCCCACTCGAATGACGCTGCGGCAAGGTTTCCCGCGGAAGCAGGGCGGCCACGGTTGCTCGATGAGCTGGGGGCGCGCGTACGCCGGCTGGGCTTGTCGCTGCGCACTGGGGAGGCGTATGCCGGTTGGGTGCGGCGCTTCGTCCTCACCAGCCGCAAACGGCACCCGCGCGAAATGGGGGGTTGAGGTGTGACCCACCGCCCGGTGCCGGGTTTCAACGAGTGCGGCATGGCTGCGCCGGGTTGTGCGTGACGGCGCTAGAGGCCGTTGTTCCTGCGCTGTTCGAGGATCTGTTCCTTGTTGTCGCGCACCCACGCCTGCATCTGTGCCAGACCGGATCGTGTCTCCTGCCACTGCTGCTCGTGCCGGGTCTTGGAGGTGAAGGCGTTGTCATGCGCCGCGTCCCAGTCCAGTGCGCGCTGCATGCCGTCGGCCCAGGCCGCGGGATCGGCACCGGCCCAGCCGTTGATCCGACTGCCGACCACCTCGTGCAACGAGGTGAACAGCGCGGGATCGCCGTCAGCCGGCAGCGAAGGCTGGGTGGCGAGGTGGAAGCGGTAGCGGATCTCGCCCACATAGAACCAGGCCAGCGCATCCTTCTTCGCACCCTCGTCGAACAGGCGCGTGGCATAGGCGTAATAGCTCGACGGGTGCGCAGCGGGCAGGCTGCGCTCCACCTTCTTGTGCGGCAGACGGGTGATGTCCGCGTGCGTCAGCGCGGCGGCGCCGGCGGGGGCGGCCAGTGCCAGCGACAGGCACGCAAGCGCAAGGTGGTGCATGGTTGACGCTCCAGGTTGTGGTTCGCAAGGTCCGCGGGCACGCGGCGCGCAGTGGCCCGCATGCGTGGTCACGGTGGTGGGGTGGACTGCCGGGATGGCATCGCCGGCGCGAGGGCGGCGCGCGTGGCCAAGGCGATCGGCACGCCGAACAGGAGCGCGTGCGACAGCAGGTCGAGCGCGCTCGCCAGCGGCTTGAAGCTCACCGCAAACGGAAATGCCGACAGTGGCAGCACCACCAGGCGCATCGCCAGGAACACCACGACGCCGAACGCGACGCCGCTGGCGAGCGGGTGCCGCGCGAGCACGGGACGCCAGCGCGCGGCCCACAGGAACGCCAGCGCCCACAGCAGCGACAGGCCGAAATGCAGCGCGAGTCCTGCGCCGGCCAGCGGCGTGCCACCCTCGAACGCGGCCTTGCCGAACGCGCCACTGGCCACGGTCTGCAGCAGGCGCAAGGGCGCAGTGCCGTTCCAGGCGGCGAACGACAAGGCAAAGGCGAGGTCGAGTGCACCCGCCACCAGTGCGCCGAGCGCCACCCACTTGAGCCGCACGCCGATCATTAACGCGAGTCCGCGTGGCCGGTCCGGCTGCCGCGTGGAGGCGAAACGCTCATGAGTCCGACCACACGGCCAGTTCGTTGCCACCAGGTTCGATGAAGTGGAACCGGCGCCCGCCCGGGAAAGCGAAGATCCCGCGCGTGATCGTGCCGCCTGCCGCGACGACCTTGCTGCGGGCCGCTTCAAGGTCGGTCACGAACACCACCGCCAGCGGCTGCCCGGGCCGATGCGCGGGATCGGCGTTGAAACCGCTGCCCACGCCGCTGCCGCTCGTGTCGGCGTAGTCATCACCCCAGTCGGTGTATGCCCAGTCGAACACCTGGGCGAAGAAGCGCTTGGAACGCGCCAGCGCCACGATGTCCGGCGCCGGAAACTCGATGAAGGAAATCTGGTTGTGCCGGGCCGCAGCCATGTCGTTCTCCGTGTGCCACCCCGCCGCCGCGCGATTGTGAGCGCAAACCCGGCGCCCGCGCCAGCACCCGGACGATGCGCCACCCATGCACCTTACAAGTGATCGAGTAAATCGTTTTCCGGCAAGCGGTGCGGTGGCCGTCGCGTATACGGTCTTGAGGTGAGTGGCAGGCGGCTCAGTCGAGGAACAAGTCGCGCAGCGGCGCTTGTGCGGGATCGACCGCGTAGGTGGCGAAGTCGTGGATGCCGGCTTCGCGCAGCACCTCTTCGTCGATGAAGAAGCGCCCGCTGCCGGCCGATGCGGGGCGCACGAGGATCGCGTGGGCGGCGTCGGCGACGATGGCGGGCTTGCGGCAGCGTTCGCGGTCGATGCCCGGGATCATGTTGAGCGCGTCGGTGGCGATGATCGTGCGCGGCCACAGCGCGTTGATGGCCACGCCACGGCTGGCGAACTCGGCGGCGAGCCCGAGCGTGACCAGGCTCATGCCCATCTTGGCCAGCGTGTAGCCGGTGTGCGCGCCCCACCACTTGGGGTCGAGCGATGGCGGCGGCGCGAGCGTGAGGATGTGCGGGTTGGCGGCCTTGAACAGGTGCGGCAGGCACGCCTGCGCGCACAGGAAGCTGCCGCGCGCGTTGACCTGCTGCATGAGGTCGAAGCGCTTCATCGGCGTGTCGAGCGCACCGGCGAGCCAGATTGCGCTGGCGTTGTTGACGAGGATGTCGATGCCGCCGAAGCGTGCCACCGTCGCGGCGACCGCCGCGTGCACGGCGGCTTCGTCGCGGATGTCGCACTGCAGTGCGAGCGCATGGCCGCCCGCGGACTCGACCGCTGCGGCCGCGCTGTGGATCGTGCCCGGCAGCTTGGGGTTGGCGACCGCGCTCTTGGCCGCGATCGCGATATTGGCGCCATCGCGCGCGGCGCGCAGGGCGATGGCCAGGCCGATGCCGCGCGAGGCGCCGGTGATGAACAGGGTCTTGCCAGCCAATGTGGTCATGCCATCACCTCGCAGCCAGCGCCGCGCAGCGCTGTGCGCGCGACCGCGCCATGCCCGGGCCGGCGGCTTGGCCCGGCGACGCCGGGCGCGCCGGGGCGGACGCGTGGGTCGATCGATTGGATATGGAAACTGAAGCTTTGCACATATGACGGTTGATTATCCACGGACGACCCTGATTTCGAGCGGTGCCGCCATCCGGCGACTTTGAGGGAGTTCACCATGAAGATGCTCACGATGGCCTGCGCCATTGCGCTGGGCCTGTCGCTGGTCGCCGCCGCCCCGCTGGCGCAAGCGCAGGATACCCACCCGGCGACCACCCAGTCCGCGGCTGCCACGACGGTCGCGCCCAAGCTGCATGCGGCCATGCGCGCGCTGTGGCAGGGCCACATCGACCACACCCGCGCCTATGCCGTGGCCGTCCAGGCCGGTGACAAGGCCGCGCAGGCCAAGGCTGCCGACGCCACCGTCGCCAATGCCAAGGATATCGCCAATGCGGTCGCCGGCTTCTATGGCGAGGCCGCCGGCAAGGGTATCCTTGACCTGCTCGCCGGCCACTGGAGTGGCGTCAAGGCCATGACCGACGCGCAGAAGGCTGGCAACACCGCTGCACATGACAAGGCCATGCAGGACCTGACCACCAACGCCGACGCGATCGCGAAGTTCCTCGCGGGCGCCAACCCCAACCTCACCGAGGATGGCGTGCGCGGCTTGCTCATCAGGCACATCGGTGACCATGAGGCGCAGATCAGCCAGCTCATGCGTGGCGACAGCAAGGGCGAGGCGACCACCTGGACCCACATGCAGGCGCACATGAACACGCTGGCCGATGCGTTGTCCGATGCGATCGCCAAGCAGTTTCCCGACAAGGCCCAATGAACCAGGCCAGCGCCCTGCAGCAACTCGGCACCACCCAGCAGAAGCTGCTGCGGCAGCTGCTGGTTGCACGGCAGGGCGCCACGGTCGAGGAGTTGTGTGAGGGCCTGGGTATCACCCACAACGCGGTCAGGCAACACCTGACCGCGTTGATTTTTGGCGGCTTCGTCGGTCGCGGCGCGGCCCGGCCCACGGGCGGGCGTCCGCAGCTGCGCTACGTGCTGACCGCGACCGGGCGCGAGCTGTTTCCGCGCAAGTACGGACTCATCGCCACCGGCCTCATCGACAGCCTGCAGCGCAGCGCCGGCAAGGAAGCGGTGCGTGAGCTGCTCACCCAGCTGGGCCGCGAGCTCGGCCGCGAGGCCGCCAGCCGGATCGAGGCCGGGTCCGACGACGACATCGCCGCGACGCTCGCCGACCAGCTCGATGCGCTCGGCTACGAGGCGGTGACCGCGCGCCATGATGGCGAAACCCAGATCGAGGCCTACAACTGCGTGTTCCACGAGATCGCCAAGGCGCATCCCGACGTGTGCCGGTTCGACCTCGCGTTCATGGAAAGCGCCACCGGCCGGCCGATTGAGCAGCTGGAATGCCTGCAATACGGTGGCCGCGCCTGCCGCTTCCGGATCAAGCCCGCCACTTCCGACACCGAGCCGGACGCGGACGAGTCCTGAGCGCGGTCGGCGCCGCGCTCAGCGCAGGTCGGCCAGTGCCGCGCCGAGGCGGCGCAGGCCTTCGGCCACTTCCTCGTCGCTGATCGTGAGCGGCGGCAACAGGCGCAGCACGTCCGGGCCCGCCTGCAGCAACAGCACGCCATGTGCCGCGGCGCGTTCCAGCAACGCCGCCGCGCGGCCGCGGTGGTCCGCGTCCAGCACCGCGCCGAGCATGAGGCCGCGTCCGCGCACCTGGGCGATGAGCCCGCGGCCGGCGTCGAGCGCGCCGAGTCCGTCGCGCAGCGCCTGCGCCTGGCGCGCGACGTTCAGCGCAATCGACGGCTGCGCGAGCTTGCGCAGCGCCACGCGCGCCACGGCCGCGCCGAGCGGATTGCCGCCGAAGGTGGTGCCATGCGCGCCCACCTGCATCACCTGCGCAACGCGTGGTCCGGCCAGCAGCGCGCCGATCGGAAAGCCGCAGCCGAGTGCCTTGGCCAGCGTCATCATGTCGGGCGCGATGCCGTCGTGGCTGTGCGCGAACAGGCTGCCCGTGCGCATCATGCCGCACTGGATCTCGTCGACGATGAGCAGCGCCTCGTGCGCATCGCACAGTTGCCGCAGCCGTTGCAGGAAGCCGGGCGCGGCCGGCACCACGCCGCCTTCGCCCTGCACCGGCTCGACCAGCACGGCCGCGATGTCGCCCGCGGCAAACGCGGCTTCGACCGCGTCGACATCGTTGAATGGCGCGTGGCGAAAGCCGGCCGGCAGCGGCTCGAAGCCCTGCTGGTACTTGGGCTGGGCGGTCGCGGTCACCGCCGCCAGCGTGCGTCCGTGGAACGAGCCGTGGAAGCTCAGGATCGTGCGCCGCTCGGGCGCGCGCCCGTGTGCGGCCGCCCACTTGCGCGCGAGCTTGATCGCGGCCTCGTTGGCTTCGGTGCCCGAATTGCACAGGAACACGCGTTCGGCGAAACCGGCCGCCTCGACCAGTTCCTGCGCCAGGCGCAGCGGCGGCTCGGTGTAGAACACATTGCTCGCGTGCCACAGGCGCGAGGCCTGCGTGGTGAGTGCGGCCAGCAGGTCGGCATCGCCGTGGCCGAGGCTGGTGACCGCGATGCCCGCGGCGAAGTCGATGTAGTCGCGCCCGTCGCGGTCCCACACCCGGGCGCCCAGGCCGCGTTCGAGCACGATCGCACGCGGTTGGTACACGGGCAGCCAGTAGCGCGCGCCGAGCGCGACGAGGTCGGAAGTGGTCATCGGCAGTGGTCTGGAAGTGGCAAGGGGTGTCCGCGCAACTTCACCAGCTGCCCGTGTTGGGCAGCGAGGCCCACGGTTCGCGCGGCGGCAGCGCCGCACCCTTCTGCAGCAGTTCGATCGAGATGAGGTCGGGCGAGCGCACGAACGCCATGTGGCCATCGCGCGGCGGGCGGTTGATCGTCACGCCCAGCGCCTGCAGGTGGGCGCAGGTGGCGTAGATGTCGTCGACCGCGAAGGCGAGGTGGCCGAAATTGCGCGCGCTGCCGTAGTCCTCGGTCGAGCCCCAGTTGTGGGTGAGCTCGATCTCGGCCTCGGGCGATTCGGGCGCGGCCAGGAACACCAGCGTGAAGCGGCCCGCCGCGTTGTCCATGCGTCGGGTTTCGCGCAGGCCCAGCCCGTCGCAGAAGAAGCGCAGCGTGGCATCGAGGTCGTGCACGCGGATCATGGTGTGCAGGTAACGCATGGGGCTGGACTCGGCGGCGATCAACCGGCGCGATTATCGCCGCAACCGCGTCGGCCGTGGTTGCGCCGCGGCTCGCCGCCGCGGGGCGCGCTCCCGCCGTCGCTGCACGACCGCATGCGGCCACGGGTGTGACGCAGGACACGGTGTGCGCGCTCGCGGCGCGACTGCGCTGCGCCGCAGCGTGCAATGCCGGTGGCGTGCCATGCCAAGATCGGCGACCGGTGCCGACTGGAGAGGGTCGGCGCCGGGATTCCAATACCTGTTTCGGGGAGAAAACAGATGTCGATTCGCACACTGCTGTCAGTGGGCTTGTGTGTTGCCTGCGCCTTCGCGGCGCCGGCGTTCGCGCAAGACGAAGACGCGGCGCTCGCCGCGCGCCTGCATGCCGAGGAAGCCGGCCTGGTCGCTCAGCGCGCGACCTATCCGGCGTTGTTCGCGCAGGCCTACGCGCGCTACCCGCAGATTCCCGCGGGCGTGCTTGAAGCCATCGCCTGGTCACAGACGCGCTGGCTACCGCCGGTGGCCCAACGCGCGGGTGACAACCACCACCACATGCCCACCGCGCATGGCGTGATGGGCCTGTATGGCGGCGAGGGCTTCACCGACCAGCTCGCCGACGCGGCGGCGTTGCTGGGCGTGCCGCCCGGCCGCATCGCCGACGATGCGCGCTACAACATCCTCGGCGCGGCCGCGCTGCTCGCGCGCGAAATCGATGCCATGGGCAAGCGCGAGGCCGGCGCCAATGTCGCGACGCTCGCGCCCGCGCTCGCGCGCTATGCCGGGTTCACGCCCGAACGATCGGGCAGCGCGGTGGACGGGTTCGCGCGCGACAGTTTCGCCTTCGACGTGCTGCTCACGCTCGACCGCGGCATCAATGAAAAGGGCGCGCTGGTGCCCGAGACGCCGGTGAACTGGGAACAGGCGTTTGCGCCGGATCAGCTCGCGCTCATGCGCGCGCCGATGGTGCGCCTGGACCTGAGCGGAGACCGCATCGAAGCCGGTGGCTACGCGATCGATCCGCTGAGCGAGACGCTCGTGGCCAGCGGCAAGCCGGACCGGTCCACGGCCGCGGGCATGGCGCCGATGAGCACCGACTATGGCCCCGCGATCTGGAGCGCGGCATCGTCGAGCAATTACAGCGTCGGACGCAGCGCCGCGATCAGTGCGGTGACGATCCACACCACCCAGGGCAGCTACGCGGGCACGATCTCGTGGTTCAAGAATCCCGCGGCGCAGGTCAGTGCGCATTACGTGGTGCGCAGTTCCGATGGCCAGATCACGCAGATGGTGCGCAACACCAATACGGCCTGGCACGTGCGCAGCCACAACAGCTACACGCTCGGCATCGAGCACGAGGGCTACATCAGCAACAGCGCCTGGTACACCACCGCGATGTACAACGCCTCGGCGGCGCTGGTGCGCAACTTCTGCGCCAAGTACAGCGCGATCCCGTGTGCGTCGGCGTATCGCGGCGCCTCCAGCAGCGGCACCGTGGTGCTGCCGAGCAGCGTCAAGATCAAGGGCCACCAGCACTACAGCGGCAACGACCACACCGATCCGGGCATCTATTGGAACTGGTCGCGCTACTACGACCTGCTCAACCCGGGCCCCGGCGGCACCACCAAGGTGCTGGATTCGTTCGAGTCGAGCGTGGGCCACTTCACGACCTCGCCGACGTATTCGGGCAGCACCACCGGCATCTCGAGCGCATCGACCGCGCTGCGTGATTGCTCGATGAGCCGCAACGGCAACTGCTCGCTGCAGGTCAAGCTGGTCGACAACGCGGGCAGCACCGCGCCGTGGGCGGTGCGTCTGCTGTCGGGCTCGGGCTCGCCGTCGGCCAACACCAAGCTCAGCCGCAGCAATGGCCGAGTCGGACTGTGGGCGTACGCGGGCGGTTCGGGCATGAGCGTGGCACTGGGCGTCGACGACAGTGACGGCACCGAGCGTTCGATCTCGCGGCCGCTCGCCGCCAACACCTGGACCTGGCTGGAATGGAGCCTAACCGACGCCAATCAGTGGAACGCGTGGGTGGGTGGCAACGGCGCGATCACCGCGGGCACCGTGACGCTCGATGCGGTGTGGCTGTTCCACGCCAACACCAGCTACACCGTGTACGTGTACCTCGACGACGTGCAGGTCAAGAACTGAGGCGGTTGGTGTAACCATCCGCTGCATGCATGCAGTGGGCTGGCCGCGGGCGCGCGTGCCCGCGGCCAGCCTGGTTCAGTCGGGCTGGAAGCGCGGCAGCTCGCGCGTGAGCCAGGCCAGCCGCTCCAGCGGATCGGTGAGTTGCAGCAGCTCCTGCTGCTCGGTGCGTGCCAGCGGCAGGTGCTCGGCGAGACGGAAGCCGACCCAACTCGCATCGTCGTAGAGCGCGCGCTCGGCGCGGGCGGGCTCGCCGCCGATGCGTTCGAGCAGGCGTTCGAGGATGCTGGCCAGCAATGCATACTCGGGCGGCAGCGCGACCCTGGGTTCGGCGGGCCACAGCCGCGCGCTGCCCAGCACGAGGCCATTGTCGCGCACGCGCGTGGCGCCGACGCGGAAGCGCTCGCCGCCACGCACGCGGATGCCGAGCAGGCCATCGGGCAGGCTGTCGAAGTCGACGATGCGCGCGAGCGTGCCGACCGCGGCCGGGACCGCCGCCGCGCCCGTCTCGTGGCCGCTGAGGATGAGGCACACGCCGAACGCGCTGTCGTTGCGCGCGCAGTCGCGCACGAGGTCGAGATAGCGCGGCTCGAAGATGCGCAGGTCGAGCGTGCCGCCCGGGAACAGCACGGCCGCGAGTGGAAACAGCGCCAGGTCGTTGGTGCTCATGCCGGGCCGCTGCCTGTGGCCGGCGCGCGTCGCGGCTTCATGCGCCGGTGTCGCCGAGCGCGGCGGCGAAGCGGCGCGGCGCGCCGTCGAAGCCGCCGTTGGACATGAACACGACGTGGTCGCCCGCGCGCACCCGGGCCCGCAGCGCCGCGATGAGCGCGTCCACGCTCGGCGCGCTGCAGCCGCGGCCCGCCAGTGCCGCGATCACCGCGCCGGCATCCCACGCCAGTTCGGGCCGCTGCAGCAGCACCACCGCGTCGGCATCGGCCAGCGAGGGCGCGAGCGCGGCGGCGTGCGCACCCATCCGCATCGAGTTCGAGCGCGGCTCCATCGCCACGAGGATGCGCGCATCGCCCACGCGCGCGCGCAGGCCCGCGAGCGTGGTCGCGATCGCGGTCGGGTGGTGGGCGAAATCGTCGTAGACATGAATGCCGCGCACCTGCGCGATGAGTTCCATGCGCCGCGCGACGTTGCGGAAGCCGGCCAGGGCCGCGATCGCGGTGGCGGGTTCGATGCCGGCCGCGTGCGCAGCCGCGATCGCGGCCAGCGCATTCATCACGTTGTGGCGCCCGCCCAGCGACCACTGCGCGTGGCCGAGTTCGCGGCCACGGTGGCTGACCTGAAACGCGCTGCCATCGGCGGCGGTCAGGTGCGCGCGCCAGTCGCCGGCATCGATGCCGAAGCTCTCCACCGGCGACCAGCAGCCTTGCGCGAGTACCTGCGCCAGCGCCGCGTCCTCGGCATTGACGATGAGGCGGCCATTGCCGGGCACGATGCGCACGAGGTGGTGGAACTGGCGCTGGATCGCGGCGAGGTCGGGGAAGATGTCGGCGTGGTCGTACTCGAGGTTGTTGAGAATCGCGATGCTCGGGTGGTAGTGCAGGAACTTGCTGCGCTTGTCGAAGAACGCGGTGTCGTACTCGTCGGCCTCGATCACGAAGTCGGCGTCGGGTGCCGGTGGTGCGCCCGGCGCGCCGCCCAGCCGCGCCGACACGCCGAAGTTGGCCGGCACGCCGCCGACGAGGAAGCCGGGCGCGCGCCCGGCCGCCTCGAGGATCCATGCGAGCAGCGAGGTGGTGGTGGTCTTGCCGTGGGTGCCGGCCACGGCCAGCACGCGGCGCTGCGCGAGCACGTTGTCGCCGAGCCATTGCGGACCCGACAGCGCATGCAGGCGCGCGTCGAGCAGGTATTCGACCGCGGCGTTGCCGCGTGACAGCGCGTTGCCGACGATCACGCAATCGGGCGCGGGCTGCAGGTGCTCGGCGCGATAGCCCGCACGCAAGGTGATGCCCAGGCGCTCGAGCTGGGTCGACATCGGCGGGTAGACGTTGGCGTCGCTGCCCTCGACCGCATGGCCGAGTTCGCGCGCGATCGCGGCGATGCCGCCCATGAAGGTGCCGCAGATGCCCAGGATGTGCACACGCATGCAAGCCAGTCCGTCGTCGAGGTTGGAGTGGATCATGGCATGGGCGGCCCGCACGCGGCGCCCACGCGCTTCAGGCGCTGCCGAACACCGCCTGCTCGAGCGCCCACCACGCCACGATCCAGCTGATCACCAGCGTGAGCGCGAGGCCCGAACCCAGTTCCACCGCGTGGCGCACGATGTGCGCGGTCACTGCCACCTGCCACAGGAAGATCGCAAACAGCGCCCATGCCACCAGGGCCTGGGCGCTGGTGAGTGGCGTGCTGCCGGCGGCCGGCGGCACGCCACCGAGCCACAGCAGCGCGCCCTGCAGCAGCGTGAACACGATGCCGGTGGCGATGATCGCGGTGGCGGTCTGCACGAAGCGGTTGCGGAAGTTGCGCACCGCGAGCGCGATCCAGCACAGCCCGAGGATCACCAGCGAGGACAGCAGCGAACGCGCCAGCGCATTGCCGTCGCGGTCGAGCAGGTCGCCCACCATCACATCGAGCGCGGTCGCGGCCGCGAACAGCCCCGCGAGCAGCAGCGGCGACCACGGCAGGTCCTGCGGGCCGCCGCGCAGGCGGCACAGTTCGAGCACCTGGCCGGGCAGGCTGGGACGCGGTGGCGTGGGCGCGTTCATCGCGTGCCGGCGCGGTCGTGGCGCCCGGTGCTCACGCCATGGGCAGCTGCGCGCCGGATTCGCGTGGGATCGGTGCCGGCCGGCGTGCGGGCCCGGGGAACCACAAAACGCTCAGGCCGCGGCGGTGGCGGGCAGGGCGGCCAGCACGCGGCGCGAGATGTCTTCCAGCTCGCCCACGCCATCGACGCAGCGCAGCTTGCCGATGCGCTCGAAGTAGCTCGCCACCGGTTCGGTCTGCTCGGCATACACGCGCAGGCGCTCGCGCACGGTCTCGGGCGTGTCGTCCTTGCGTCCTTCCTTGGCCGCGCGTCCGGCGATGCGCTCGATGATGAGCTCGCTGGGTACCTCGAGCTTGATCGCGACGTCGAGCGGCTGGCCCAGGCGCGCGAGCAGGTCCTGCAGCGCATGGCACTGGGCGAGGTTGCGCGGGTAACCGTCGAGGATGAATCCACGCGCGGCATCGGCCTGGCCGAGGCGCTCTTCGAGCATGCCCAGCACGATGTCGTCGGACACGAGCTGGCCCGCGTCCATCACCGCCTTGGCCTTGAGCCCGAGCGGCGTGCCGGCCTTGACCGCGGCGCGCAGCAAATCACCGGTGGAAATATGCGGCACCGCCAGCTGCTGCTTGAGGCGGTCGGCCTGCGTGCCCTTGCCCGAGCCGGGTGCACCGAGTAGAACCAGTCGCATGTTGATCCGTGATTGCGCAACGCGCTGCAGGGTGGAGAATGCGCCGCGCGGTCACGGCGGCAATGCCGTGGAACGCTAGCGGCTGACCCGAAACGTGTCAAACCGCCACCCATCTCCCCAAGGACTTCCTGCCATGAGCCAAGGCCGACTGCTGTATGCGCAATCGGGCGGCGTCACCGCCGTCATCAACGCCACCGCCGCCGCGATCATCGACACCGCGCGCCGGCGCAAGGTGCCGGTGCTGGCGGCGCGCAACGGCATCATCGGCGCGCTGCGCGAGGAACTCATCGACACCACGCGCGAGAGCGCGGCGGCGATCCGCGCATTGCGCCACACGCCGGGCGGTGCGTTCGGCTCGTGTCGCTACAAGCTCAAGTCGATCGAGCAGGACCGTGCGCAGTACGAGCGGCTCATCGCCGTGTTCAAGGCGCACGACATCCGCTGGTTCCTCTACAACGGCGGCAACGATTCGGCCGACACCGCGCTCAAGATCTCGCAGATCGGGCGCGAGCTCGGCTATCCGCTGACCGTGGTCGGCGTGCCCAAGACGGTCGACAACGACCTTGCCGTCACCGACTGCTGTCCGGGCTTCGGCTCGGTGGCCAAGTACACCGCGGTGTCGGTGGCCGAGGCCGGCCTCGACGTCGAGTCGATGAGCGCGTCCTCGACCAAGGTGTTCATCCTCGAGGTGATGGGCCGCCACGCGGGCTGGATCGCGGCAGCGGCCGGACTGGCCGCGCGCAAGCCCGGTCAGCCGCCGCACCTGATCCTGTTCCCCGAACGTGCCTTCGACGAGGCGGCCTTCCTCGCGCGGGTCAAGGCGACGGTGGAAAAGGTCGGCTACTGCGCCGTGGTGGCCTCCGAGGGCTTGCGCGACGCCGCGGGCCGGTTCCTGGCCGAGGCGGGCACCAGCGATGCATTCGGCCACCACCAGCTCGGCGGCGTGGCGCCGGTGCTCGCCAGCCTGGTCAAGGCCCGGCTCGGCTACAAATGCCACTGGGCGCTGCCCGACTACCTGCAGCGTTCGGCGCGCCACATCGCCTCCAGGACCGATGCCGAACAGGCCTGGGCGGTGGGCAAGGCCGCAGTCGAGTACGCGCTGGCCGGGCGCAACGCGGTGATGCCGGTGATCGTGCGCACCAGCGATGCGCCCTACCGGTGGAAGATCGAGGCCGCTGCGCTGGAGCGCATCGCCAACCGCGAGAAGAAGCTGCCCAAGGGTTACATCACGCGCGACGGCTACGGCATCACCGCGGCCGCGCGGCGCTACCTGGAGCCGCTGATCCACGGCGAGGACGCGCCGCCCTACCGGCGCGACGGCCTGCCCGACTACGTGCGCCTCGACCGGCGGCTGCTGCGGCGCAGGCTCGCGCCGTATGCGATCGCCGACTGAACGCGCCGGCACGATTCACGGCAACGGCCGCGCCGCGCCGGTCACGTTGCGCGGCGATGGCCGGTGGGTTTCCCCACCGGGCTGTGGCCGGTCGGACCGGCGATCCGTCATCGCCGGCCATGGCCCTGGCGCACCCGTGATCCGCAGGCTGCACGGCCGCGTCATGGAGGCAGTCGTGGCCACGGGCAAGGCGACAGCGTCGCTTGAGCCACGCGTTCGCGTCCGACCGTCACTGGTCGGGTAGCGGACCCGAATCCCGCCTGCGTTCAGGGCGCATGTTCGGTGCGCGGCGGATCGCCGGGCGGGAAGCTGTGCGCCATGGGCCGGGCAGGTGTCGTGGGAGCGCGTGCTGCCGACTTGCGGCTGGTCGTGGGCATGAACAGGAAGTCGCCGCCGACGTGGCCCGCGAAGCGCAGTTGGCCGTACTGCGGCTCCTGCTGTTCGCCATAGCCTTCGGCCGCGCTGCGCACGCGCGGCGCGATCTGTGCGTACAGTCGCTGCGCCTCGATCGGTCCACCCGTATGCCGCCGCAGTGCATCAAGGAACTCGGCGGCGAATACCGAGTGGTTGCCGCGCCCGGCATCCAGCACCTCGCGGATATTGCCCGAACTCATCACCTTGCGGCTGGGGATGCGCGCACGCTGCTGCAGTGCCAGGGCACTGTCGCTGGCTTCGTCGGCGTCGGGGGCGCGCACGAACACACCCGAGTAGCAGGCGTCGGCCACCACCAGGATCTGGCGTGCGCGCATCACGCCGATCTGGTCGGTCACGTCCGACGAGGAGATGTAGTTGGCCACCGAGTCCTTGTCGCCGTCGACCGGCACCCAGTAGCCCTGCAGGTTTCCGGCATCCCAGCTGCCATGGCCGGAGTAGTAGACCAGCAGGTTGTCGTTCTCGGTGAGCGTGCTGCGCAGGTTCGCCAGCGCGCGGAAGATCTGTGCGCGCGTGGCATCGAGCAGCACGGTGGTTTCAAAGCCGTAACGTTCACGCAGCACCGTGGCCACGTCCTCGGCGTCGTGATGGGGCGTGTCCAGCGGCGCCCAGCTCCGGTAGCGCGCATTGCCGATGATGAGCGCGTGGTAGCGCACCGGCGCTTCCGGCACCGCCTGCACCTTGGGTGAGTGGGTGTCGCTCGCCAGCAGCAACGGCAGCACGGCGCGCTGCCCGCGCACGTCGGTGGCGGCGATCTCGATCGGGGTCGCCTCGCCATCGAAAGGCACCTCCAGCGCATACTCGCCCTGCGCATCGGCCGCGACCACGGAATCGCCGATGCGCACGTCCTGCAACGCGAGTTGCGAGCGCACGCGCACGCGCACGCGCTGGCTGGCGGCGCCACCACGCACGCGTACTGCGATCAGGCCGCGCACGGTCGAGGCCGTGGGTTCGAGCAGATCGATCTGCGGCGCACCGGCAGCGGCCGACGTGCCGGAGGCGGCGGTGCGCACGAATTGCCCGGTGCCCAGCGTGCGCTGTGCGGCCTGCTCGGCGCTGGCGCGTTCGCTGGCCGCGCCTTGCAGCGAACGGTCGGTGGCACGCAGGGATTGTTCCAGCTGCGCCACGCGCTCGCGGTCGGCGGCAGCACGCGCGCGCTCGAGTTCGCGGCGCAGGCGTGTGGCTTCGGCCTGCAGCGCCTGCTGGCGGCGCGCGGCATCGCGTTGTTGCTGTTGCGCCCGGGCGTGACTGCGCTCCAGCTCCGCGCGCAGTGCCGCGATCTCATCCTCGCGCAGCTGGATGTCGCTGGCGTAGGCCAGCGGTGCTTCGATCTGCGCCGCCCGGCGGTACAGCTCCAGTGCCTGCGTCGGAGTACCCCCGGCCACGAGGCCGCGTTCGTACAGCGTTCCCAGCGCGGTCATCGCGGCTCGATGGCCCTGGTCGGCGGCACGGCGGTACCACTGCGCGGCCTTGGCGGGATCGGCAGCCCGACCCAGCCCCTTCTCGTAGATCTGCCCCACGTGGTACTGCGCCTGCGGGTCACCGTCCTCCGCCGGTGGCAGCCACACGCGCAGCGCGGTTTCGTAGTTGGCGCGGTCGGCGGCGGTGTAGTAGCCGCCGCGCAGCGCGCAATCGTCGGCGCTGGTGCGGATCGCGCGCGCGCGGCCGGTCGTGGCGTGTGCCGTGCCGATGTGCAGGATCACGCCGGGCAACTCGCAGTCGACGATCTCGAAGCTGTCGAGTCGGCCCGGGGCGATGGTTGCGCACGCGGCCAGCAGCACGGGCGCGAGCAGCAGCGGCAGGAGTCGAGGCAGTCTCATGGTCGGCCTCAGAACGGGATGCGCAGGCCGAGCATGAACGTGCGGCTGTCATAGTCGCTGCGCCCGATGTCGGTGTCCAGGCCAAGGAACGCGGACAGCGGATGGGCCTGCACCGAGGTCATCCAGCTCAGCGAGAACCGCGCGATGCCGAAGTGGCGATCGACCTTGGCCAACTGCACCGGAACCGTCGGACCGGCGGCGAGCAGCCGCGCAAAGATCGCGTCATGGTGTTGGGCCTGCGAGGTGTATTCCACGGCCAGCGCGGGAATCCACACGCCGCTGCGGGTGCTGAACGCACGATCGATCGACGCGCCACCGGCCAGGGTCGAGCGGCGCAGCGAGGTGGCGCTGATCGACAGGGCATCGATGCAGTCGCCATGCTCCAGCAGCGGGTCCAGGTCGGCCTGCACGTACTGGTAGCGCAGGTAGGGCGTGAAGCGGATCGCACGACTGGCCAGCGAGTAGCCGGCCTCCAGCGACAGGGCGCGATGGCTGCTGTCGGTGCTTGCGGTCAGCTGTTTGCCGCAGGCGGGCCGTCGCATGTCGAAGTCCTCGCCACCGATGTTGAGCGCTGCGCTCACATAGGCGCGTTCGGTTGGCAGGTACTGTGCATACAGCGAGCCGCTCAGGCCGCTCGCGTGCAGGCGCACGCCCGCGGCGGCATCGGTGTGCGCGCGCAGGCCGCCCAGGGCCGCACCCAGCACCAGGCTGGGCTTGACCCGCACATCCACGCCCACGGTCAGGCCACGTGTGGTGGCGTCGAACCCGTCGCGGCTGCCATCGCGTTGGCCCAGGTCGATGTTGCCGGCGGCGAACACCGATACGCGCGACGGGCTGGCGCCGCCCTCGTTTGCACCATCGCCACCCACGCTGCCCTTGTCGGTGCTCACCGTCACGTCATTGCTGAAACGGCCGGCGCCACCGCTGCGTTGCGAGCGCAGGTGTTGGTTGATGTTGTCGAACTGGGTGCCCGGTGCGTCCAGTGCCTGTTGCACGATCGGGGTGAGGATCGCGGCGGCAGGCACGGCGATCGCGCCGTGGGTATTGCGCACCGGCACATGTACGCAGACCCCGGTGTTGCCGCGCACGCAGGCCGTGAGCACGGCTGCGGTACCGGCCTCGGTCAGCTTCAGGTGGGCGGTGGCCGATCCGTCGTCGCCGACGCGGATGCTGGGTTCGATCGAACCTGCGTCGGCTGGTGCGAGGCTGAGGTCGACGGTGGCGCCGGCGATCGGCAGGTCCTGCGTGTCCACCACCGCATAAGTGATCGGGGTGCTCGTCGCCGGTGGCAGCACCAACACCGATTCGCCAGAAGCGAGCCGGATTGCGCCGGCGCGGTCATCGGGTCCGTGCAGGGTCAACTGCAGCGGCGCAGCCGCATTGCCCGAGCGCACCACCAGTTGCCGGTTGGAGCTGGTACAGCCAGGTACGAAGCGCAGCAGCGCGCGGCCGTTCGCATCGGTGGTGGACTGGTCGTGGTCGGGTGAGTCGGTGTCGGCGCAGTTGGCCTTTGGACGCGCCTTGTCGACCGTGGTGACGTTCCACGACAGCACCACGCCGGGCATGGGGTGGTCGAACTCATCGAGTGCGATGACGGGAATGGCAACTTCGGTGCCTGGGGTGAACTGAAGTGGCGGTGCATCAGGTGCCAGTACCGGCCGGATCTGTGGTGCCCGCACGTCGATCTGCACGGGTGGCGAATCGGCGGTGAAGCCCGGCGGTGCGAGCGGAATGCCCGCCCTGGCATGTGCGCGGATCATGTAGGTGCCGGGCGTCACGCCTCGCCATACGAATCGTCGCGCCGGCGTGCCGTCGCCGAAGCCCACCGACACATCGTCGACGAAGTACTCCACTGACAGCACGTAGTTCGAATACGTGCCCCACACCTCCGAAGTCAGATCGATATCGACGCTGTCATGCGCGTGGATCACCTCGCCATTGGCCGGGGTGACGATCTCGATCGCGAGTGTGGTCTGGGCATGTGCCGCGGACATCGCCGCCAGCGTCAGGCCCCACAGCAGCAAGCCTGACCACCATCGTTGCTGGCGACGTGTGCCGACGGAAGCGGATGGATGAGCAAGCATGGCGTGACCTCAGCGAGCGTTGGACTGGGACAGAAACGACATGTGCCACGGGAGGGGTTGCAGTCGATGCAACCCATCCCGCGGCACGCTTGGGTGACGTAGACCCATCAACCGATACGGAACTGCACCCGGCGGTTGCGAGGGTCGTAGGGACCCGTGCCGTCGAGAGGCACGCGCTGGCCCAAGCCGTGCGTCTGCAGCCGCGATGCGGCGATGCCGTGGTGCTGTTCGAGATAGACCTTGACCGCTTCGGCGCGACGCAGCGACAGCACGTCGTTGAAGGCGGGCGTACCGGTGGCGTCGGTATGGCCGTCGATCACGATCGTGGCCGCCGGATCCAGCAGCTTGAGGCCTTCGGCGATCGCATCCAACTGCGCGCAGGCATGTGGCCGCAGTGCCGCAGAGCCGAGCGCGAAGCCGATCGCCACATCGAGCGTGCCACCGCTGCCGCCCTCGCTGCTGCTGTCACCGCTGGCGGCGGGTGCTGCCGCTGCGGTCGCGGGGGGGCTGGTTTCGTCGAGCGCGATGCCACGCTTGCGCAGGTGTGGTTTGAATTGGTCGCCCGCCAGCGCACGGGCCACGTCGATCGGGCGCGGGATCTCGTTCTCGCCGACATACCCGGCGGCGTTGGCCGGGCCCAACGATGCGAGCAGCACGAGCACGGCCAGCGATGATGCGATACGGATGTTCATGGCACTCTCCAGGGCTGGTTCGGGTATGCAATGGATCGGAAGTCGGCGTCGCCAGGTTCAATGCATCGTTCAGCGCGGCTTGGGCAGCACGTCGACACCGGCGACGTCGCGCACCGCGGACTTGCGGCGCAGTGCGTCGGTTGCTGCAATCACGCGCTGCATCGGCACTGCCAAGTAGTACTCGCCGCCCTCACCCGGCCCGCCGACGATCCAGCCATCCTGCTCGGCAATGAGGAGCCGGATCTCGCCTTCGGTGGTGCTGGGGTGGAAAACGACACGCAACAATGCGGAGTTGGCGGGCAGTGGTGTGGGTGCGGGAACGCTGCGTGTCGGCTCGGCACCGCGCATGGTGGGCGCCAACGCCGGTCGATCGAGATGGTGCAGCCCCGCCTGCACCACGATCACCAGCAGCGCACATGCCAGTGCGGGGCGCAGCCAGCGCTCGCCACCGCCCAGCCAACGCCCGAGGTGCTCGCGCAGGCCGCGGCGCTCGCTGTGCGGCGGTGCCTGTTCGCGTGTCTCGCGCCGGATGCGCTCCAGCGTGCGCGCCAGTCCGATGTCCTCGGACGCGGTATGGTGTTGGCGCTGGCTGGCCGCGAGTTGTTCCCAGAATGCGAGCTCGTTACGCAAGGCCGGGTCGCTGCGCAGCTGGCGCGCGATGCTCGCGCGCCCGGTATCGGACAGGGTGCCGTTGACATACCACGGCAGTGACAGTGCGACGGGATCATCATGCATGGCTCGGGGTCCTGTGGCGGAACTGCCCTTCGCTCACCAGCAACAAGCGCAAGCAGTTCTGGATGTTCTTGCGGGCATGGAACAGGCGGGTCTTGACGGTGTTTTCGGGACAGCCCTGGAGGCGGGCGACATCGGCCAGCGGGGCACCTTCGTAGAACACCAAGTGCAGGCACTCGCGATGCACATCGGACAACTTGTCCATGCAGTTGCGCACCCCGCGTTCGCGTTGGTCGGTGGCGATGCGTTCGTAGGCCGAGGTGTCATCGTCGGGCAGGCTGTCATCGAGTGCGGCCGAATGGGTGTCGAGCAGGCGTGAGGGCGAGCGCAGCCGATCGATCGCGCGGTGGCGGGCGATGGCGAGGATCCAGGTAGACAGCCGTGACAGGCCATTGAAGCGTTGCGGATGCTTCCACACCTCGTACATCGTGTCGGACACGATCTCCTCGGCCTGTTCCGCATCGCCCAGCAGGCGCATTGCATAGGCATGGATGCGCCGCCCCATGGCCCGGTGCAGCGCCACGAAGGCGGTCTGGTCGCCGGCGGCTATGCGTTCCAACAGGAACCGTTCGGCGTCGTCCGCGGAGGCGCTGCTGGTGGTCTCGTGCCTGGGCGCGCTGTGATCCATGTCGTTTACCCGAACGTACCGATCAATCGATGAGGCAGGTGGAGTTGCCAAGGTCGTAGAGCCGCATCGCGCCGCCTTCACCGATGGCCAGGCGCACCGCACCGTCGGCCTCACCGGGAATACGATCGATGCGCCGCTCGATGATCAGCCGACCCTTCTGCCAGCAGCGCAGCACGTGTGTCTTGGCCGGTGCGGTCCGCATGGCGTTCTCGTCGAGTGCATCGATCTCGCCCAGGCCACGTGGCGCACTCGCGGCTGGTATCGGATCGACGCCGGCATGGACGTGCCCGCCGACCAGCAGCGCCAGAGCGACGGCACAGGAGGCTGGTGATGGCAGCTGGATCGTCATGGATCAGCCTCCGTAGGGTTGTGCACTGAAGCCGGTACCCGCGCCCGAGAATCGAATGGCGGCTGTGGCGTAGCCGGGTGCGAGCTCGGCGAACACGCCGCGCAGTGCGGCAAGGTCCCTGATCTTGCTCAGTGGGGCGAGATCGCCGCCGGGTAGCGCATTGCCGAGCGTGTTGTCGATGCTGCTGGCCGTGGCGAAGCATTGCAGCACCTGTGCCGTCGCGGCGGTGGTGATCCTGAAGCCGCGTGGCAGTTCGATAGGTTGCGTGCCGCCCATGCGTGACTGTGACTGCCAGCGATTGGGGAAGACCCGTGCGATGCCGCCGTTCTCGTCCTGCAGGAAGCAGTACACATGAGATTCACCGCTGGCCTGGATGCGGAAGCGCACCGAAGCTGCTGCGGTCGGACCCGGCGCGAATGCGGTGATGTTCAGTTGTGGCTGATTTGCCGTCGCCTCGATCTTGGCCATGACCTGTTGTGGGTCGGCGTCGAAGTGCGCGCGCAGCAGGGCCAGCGAGAACTCTCCCGTCCACGGCACGCCCAGCAGTTCGCAGTAACGGCGCAGCGCGGCTTTGAACGCCGCGGGCGTGGTGGGTTTGCCGTCGTCAGGCAACAGGCCGATCGCGACGAGGTGGCGGATGTAGAACGCGAGCTTTTCGGCCCCGCTCATGCCGTCCTGCCAGTCCTCGATCTCGGCGGCCACATCGGCTTGCGTCGAATCCACCCCGAGGCACTTCCAGTACGGAACCTTGGTGAGCTTGCCGATCAACTCGATGGCTGACAGTTCGACCAGGTTGCGCACCGCCACGGTCTTGCCGTCGGACTTGGAAAAGCTCGTCATGTAGTTGACGCCGAGCTTGGAGAATGCCGCTTCGCCGTCGATGCCGTCGCC
This sequence comes from Lysobacterales bacterium, assembly GCA_014338185.1. Classification (GTDB taxonomy): domain Bacteria; phylum Pseudomonadota; class Gammaproteobacteria; order Xanthomonadales; family Rhodanobacteraceae; genus Dokdonella_A. The sequence continues at coordinate 26,346 of QUBV01000007.1, forward strand.
TTCCTGCAGGATGGCGGCGCTGTTGCGCGAGTTGACCCCGGGTACGATGGTGAAGTCGCTCGCGCGCACCACGGTGAGATCCAGCGCCAGCATGTTGATCGAGGTGCTGCGCGACGCGCCTACGCCAAGGAAGTCCTTGCTCGCTATCCCGAGCGTAAGGCCCGCGTCGGCGGTCTTCTTGGCCAGGCTGTCATCGAACTGGGTGATCGAGCCGCGAATCGTGTAGGTGGGGATCAGGTCGGCCTGGAACGCGCTCAGCGAGTTCGCCTGCAGCATGTAGGTGCTGAGATTCTTCACGTCGTCGCCAAAGGCCATGGTGCGGATCGCATGGCTGCGGCGTGTCATCTGTGACATCGCCGAGATGAACATCTCGGTGGTGCCCGCTGGCACCTTGCCGGTCTTGTCGTTGAGATCCTCGACCAGCACCGAGGCGGCGGCGCCGTAGGTCTCGAGCAACTCGTCCATGCAGCGCAGCGGCTTGTCGAAGTCGGTGACCACGCGCTTGACCGGCAGCATCGTGCCCTGACGGCGTGCCTCGTACTCCTTGAGCACCGGCGTGCGCGTGTCCGACAGCGTCTTGCAGCCGCCCAGTCCGCCCAGCAGTGTCAGCACGAGCGAAGCGGCGAGGATGCGCGATGCCTGGGCGGTCAGCGATTGCATAGCTGGACGATATTGCCGGTCACCACCGTGACGACGCGGCGCGGTGTCGCGCCGGTGCGCGACGGTGTGGGTTGCGAGGCGACATTCATGTCGCAGCCATCGCCGGTCTGGCCATCCGTCGCCGCGGCGCCATGGCGGCGGTCGCGCCGGTTGTCCTGGTAACGGTGGATCTTGGACAGCTCCTTCACCACGCTGGCGCGCGTACCCTCGTCCAGATCCTTGAGGCTCGTGGCAATGCTGCCTGCGGATACGGTGCTGCTGGCGAGCATGAGCAGGATCAGCGTGAAAGTTTTCATGGGCGCGTCTCCGTTGGTGGAGCGGCGGCGGAGCAGGCTCCGCCGCCGTCGGGGCGTTACTCGGCGTTGCCGACCTTGAGGTTCTGGGTGGACTTGGAGCCCATCACTGCGGCGTTGGTGACGATGATGTTCTTGGTGGTCAGCGTGGCCTCGCCGCCGTTGGCGGCATTGCCGAGCTTGACGTTCTGCTTGGCGGTCGAGCCCATCACCGCGGCGTTGGTCTGGATCAGGTTGTCGAACTTCACGGTGGCCTTGCCGCCATCGCTGGCATTGCCGACCTGGGTGCTCTGCTCGGCCTTGGAGCCCATGACAGCCGCGTTGGTGACGATGACGTTCTTGCCGTTGACCGACGAGGTGCTGCCGTTCTTGGCGTTGCCGATGTCGATGTTCTGCTTGGCGGTCGAGCCCATCACCGCGGCGTTGGTGGTGATGACGTTGTCGATCTTGACGTCGGACTTGCTCTTCTGGGCATGGGCGGCCGGGGCGAACGCGAACGCGAGCAGCAGGGCGGAGGCGAGCTTGGCATTCATGGCATGTACTCCTTGCAAGACGTGTAGGGTTGCGGGTTCGACACCGTGGGAACGGTGTTCGACGGGTCTGTCGCACAGGGAGGCCGGGAGGTTCAAAGTTTTTTGGCCTGCTCGTTCCAGGGGCAGCGGGAGTCGGCGCATCGCCGCAACTCGGTGCTCGCCCCGGACCGGGCCGCCCCAAGGTGCACGTCCGTGTGCGGGCGTTGGTCCCTGATGGATCGAGGGCGGCGTGCAGGGGCATGCCGGTGGGCACGACAAGCGCATCGCTGGTCGCGATTCTGCGCATCGATGGTGCGCGCCACATCCACAAATTTGTGGAGGCACATGGCGCGTGCATGGGGCGGCCGTGTGCGCTGGCGCCTCGTGCGCTCGGCGATGCGCGGCCGGCGGCGCAGGGCATCGCCTGCGCAGTTCGTGCGCGACGCGATGGCCGCAGCGTGTGGCCGGTGCGGGCGCGTGCTTGCGCCCGCGTATCAGGCGTGTCCGGCGTGCGCGCGGCCCGTCGTGGTTGGGTCCCGGGCCTGCCCGTCGGCAGCGCTCACTGCCATTCGGTCAGGCCTTCGGCCGCATTGACGCGCGGCCACGACGCGCGTGCCTTGAGGCGGGTCGCCAGTGCGGCGAGCGCGGGCCAGCTCGTGGCCGGGCGTGGCATGTTGCGCGACCAGCGCATGAGCATGAGCACGTACAGGTCCACGAGGCTGAATTCGGCGCCGAGCATGTACGGCCCCGGCGTGGCCAGCTGGGCATCGATGCGGGCCCAGCATTTTTCGATGCCGATGCCTGCGGCCTGCTTGATCTGGTCGGCGGCCGCGGGCAGGTGGTCGGCCGGGAAGAACCACTGCCGGAACAGCGGCTGCAGCGTGTTGGCCAGGTACAGCATCCACTGCAGGTAGTCGGCCCGCGCGGGACTCGTGGCCGCCGGCGCGAGGCCTGCTTCGGGATGGCGCTCGGCCAGCAGCATCGCTAGCGCGGCAGCCTCGGTGTGGGGTCGGCCATCGACCACGAGCGTGGGCAGCACGCCTTGCGGATTGATCGCCAGGTACGCGGCACTGCGGTTCTCGCCCTTGCTGATGTCCACGCATTTGAGCTCGTAGGGCACGCCGATTTCCAGCAGTGCCAGATGCACGACGAGATTGGCTGAACCGGGCGAGTAGTAGAGCGTGTACATGGGAATCCTCGGACGGGAAGGGCGTGGCCATGCCGTCGCGTTGGCCGCCAGCCATGCATCGTGCCATGCCGGCGCGCGTGGGGCAGCACGCCACGGGTGATGTGGATATGCCCCGGCTCACCCGGCTGCGGGCAGTTCCTCGTCGCGCAGACTCACGTACACGAGCACGCCCAGCATCAGCATGAAGCAGCGGAATGCGGCTTCCAGGCCGTTCCACTGCGTCGACATCCACATGCCGAACCATTCGCCACCGATCGACATGAAGCCGACCTGCCATACGAGGAAGCCGAGCGTGAGGCCGGCGATCGCGGGCGACTTGGCGCGCTGGAAGGCGACCGCCGATGCGCGGCGCTGGCGCCACAGGCGCAGCGCGCCGAACCCGCACAGCAGCGCGGTGGCGAGTTCGCCGGCGATGATGAGCGCGTAGGCCAGGTGCTGCAGCATGGGGTGGCTGATCGCGCGCCAGGAGATGGTGGTGTCGGGAAACACCGTGTCCATCGCCAGCACATGCTGCACGAAGGCGAGGTTGCTGCCGTAGTCGGTGAGGTTGCCCAATGCGACCAGGCCGGCGTACAGCGCCACCGCCGCCACGGCCAGCAGCTTGGACAGGCGCACTACCGGCATCGGCGGCTGCCTGCGGCCGTGGCGGCGGAGCGGCACCGGTTCATTGCGCCGGATACCGGATCGGGAACGCCCACGCCCCGACCGCGTCGGGGTCGGCATCGGCGTCGAGCACCGCGTAGCTCGGCGGCATCAGCGCGAACCGGGGCGAGGGCGCATGCAGACCGAGGTCGTCGAACAGGCCGTTGCGCTCGTTGAGGCCGCCGGCCAGGCCGGTGGCCTGGTAACGCTCGAACACGTAGGGCACGCCTTCCGACAGCAGCGGGTCGTTGGCATCGGACACGTGGAAGTGCAGGTGGGCCTCGCTGGAGTTGCCGCTGTTGCCGAGCAGGGCGATGACCTGCCCGCGCCGTACGCGTTCGCCCACCCGCACGCGCAGGCTGCCCGGCTGCAGGTGGGCATAGAACGCGTAGTGGCCGCCGCCGATGTCCTGCATGATGTAGTTGCCTGCCGCCATCTCCATGGTCGCGTTGGGCGGGTTGTGCGGTGGCGTGCCTTCGGCCATGCCGTCGCGGATGCGCGAGATCGTGCCGTCGGCCACCGCGAGGATCGGCTCGCCCCAGGCGAGGTAGCTCGCGTTGCGGTCGAGCGGTCCGATCGCGCGATGGGCGTCGGCATCGACCTTGACCCAGTCGATCGCATAGCGCTCGGGCACGTGGTAGCGACCGACGATCGGGTCGCCACCGCCATCGCGGAGCGGGATCAGCGTGCGCCGGTGCACGCCGAAGTCGTTGGGCGAGTCGCCCGCGACCCAGCCGTGGCCGGCGAACGGCAGGCCCACCACGACCGGCGCTGCGCGTGACACCGGCGTGTCGCTGCCGGCCGTGCTGCGGGTGGTGGCGGCCGCGTTGCAGTCGGTGCTGTCGACTTCGTGCCGCAGCGCGTCGGGCAGCGGCAGGTTGTTGTCGAGCACGAGGAAAAAGTACACCACCGCGCCGCCGCCTGCGGGCACGTCGACCGGGTGCAGTGCGCTGGCACCGGGCGCGGGATTGGGCAGCGGAGTCATCCGCGCGTCGTAGACCAGCGCATTGGGCGCGATCGCATCGCCCTGGTAACGACGCAGCGGTTGCGCGTCGCTGCTTGCGCGCACATCGACGATGCGCGCGCAGCCGCCGCCGAAGTTGCGCACGTCGAGTTCGTACACGAGCGCGCGTCCGGCCGGCGTCGGCAGCACCTCGAGCTCGTGGTGCACCTTGACCGTGAGCGCCGCGGCATGGGCGGCGCCGGCCAGGCCAAGGCCGAGCAGGTGGCAGCACAGGGCGTGCGGGATGCGACGTGGTGCAAGCGACATCGGTGCAACTCCGGGGTGGGCCCGCGGGGGAAACGCGCAGAATCGCGCCATGCCGGATCATGCGCGGTGCCGCGGGCCCGGGGCAAGCGCACGGCCGATTGCGCTGCAGCGCCCGGCGCCGACCGTTATAATCGTCCCGTTTTGCCCTGTATTCCCGCCGTTCCACCCACCTTGCCTCCAAGGGGACATCGATGTTTTTGAGTCAATACGGTCTTTGGATCGCGCTCGGCTGCGCCGTGCTTGCGATCGTCTACGGCGCCTGGTCGATCCGCTGGATCCTGGCCAAGCCCGCCGGCAACCCGCGCATGCAGGAGATCGCCGCGGCGATCCAGGAAGGCGCGCGTGCCTACCTCAACCGCCAGTACCGCACGATCGCGCTCGTGGGCGTGGTCCTGCTCGTGGTGATCGGCGTGGCGCTGGACTGGCCCACCGCGATCGGCTTTGCGCTGGGTGCGGTGCTGTCGGGCCTGACCGGCTACATCGGCATGAACATCTCGGTGCGTGCCAACGTGCGTACCGCCGAGGCCGCGCGTGGCGGCATCCCGGCCGCGCTCGCGGTCGCGTTCCGCGGTGGCGCGATCACCGGCATGCTGGTGGTCGGCCTGGCGCTGCTGGGCGTGGCCGGCTACTACGTGGCGCTGCTGCGCACGGGCAGTTCGCCCGACCAGGCCCTGCATGCGCTGGTGGGCCTCGCCTTCGGTTCGTCGCTGATCTCGATCTTCGCGCGCCTGGGCGGCGGCATCTTCACCAAGGGCGCCGACGTCGGCGCCGACCTGGTCGGCAAGGTCGAAGCGGGCATCCCCGAAGACGATCCGCGCAACCCCGCGGTGATCGCCGACAACGTGGGTGACAACGTCGGCGACTGCGCCGGCATGGCCGCCGACCTGTTCGAGACCTATGCGGTGACGCTGGTGGCGACCATGCTGCTCGGTGGCGTGATGGCCGCGCAGGCCGGCCCGCACGGCGTGCTGTATCCGCTGGTGATCGGCGGCGTGTCGATCATCGCGTCGATCATCGGCACGTTCTTCGTCAAGCACTCGGGCGGCAAGATCATGAACGCGCTGTACAAGGGCGTGATCGTGTCGGGCGTGCTCGCGCTGGTGGCGTTCTACCCGGTCACCCAGCAGCTCATGGCCGGCAGCCAGTACGGTGCGATGAACCTGTTCGGTTGCGCCGTGATCGGCCTGCTGCTGACCGGGGCGATGGTGGTGATCACCGAGTACTACACCGCCACCGAGTACGGCCCGGTGCGGCATGTGGCCAAGGCCTCGACCACCGGCCATGCCACCAACATCATCGCCGGCATCGGCATTTCGATGAAGTCGACCGCATGGCCGGTCATCGTGGTGTGCGCAGCGATCTGGGGTGCCTACGAGCTCGGCGAGCTGTATGGCATCGCCATCGCGGCCACCTCGATGCTGTCGATGACCGGCATGATCGTCGCGCTGGATGCCTACGGCCCGATCACCGACAACGCGGGCGGCATCGCCGAGATGAGCGAGCTGCCGGGCGAGGTGCGTGCGGTCACCGATCCGCTCGACGCGGTCGGCAACACCACCAAGGCGGTCACCAAGGGCTATGCGATCGGTTCGGCCGGCCTCGCCGCGCTGGTGCTGTTCGCCGACTACACCCACAAGCTCGGCGTGGAGCACCCGGGCGTGGTGTACACCTTCGACATTTCCAACCACTACGTCATCATCGGTCTGCTCATCGGCGGCCTCATCCCGTACCTGTTCGGTGCGATGGCGATGGAAGCGGTCGGGCGCGCGGCCGGTGCAGTGGTCGAGGAAGTGCGCCGCCAGTTCCGCGAGATCAAGGGCATCATGGATGGCAGCGGCAAGCCGCAGTACGACAAGGCGGTGGACCTGCTGACCAAGGCCGCGATCAAGGAGATGATGGTGCCGTCGCTGTTGCCGGTGCTGGTGCCGATCGTGGTCGCGTTCGGCTTCCGCTGGATCGGCGGTCCGCTGGCCGGCGTGCAGGCGCTGGGCGGCATGCTCATCGGCACGATCGTGACCGGCCTGTTCGTGGCGATCTCGATGACCACGGGCGGCGGCGCCTGGGACAACGCCAAGAAGTACATCGAGGACGGCAACTTCGGTGGCAAGGGCTCGGACGCGCACAAGGCGGCCGTGACCGGCGACACCGTGGGCGATCCCTACAAGGACACCGCCGGCCCGGCGGTCAACCCGCTGATCAAGATCATCAACATCGTCGCGCTGCTGCTGGTGCCGCTGCTGTAATCGGCACTGCCAGGCGTACACGTCGACGGCGGCCCGCAAGGCCGCCGTCGTCGTATGCGGGCCAGCGCGGCATCCGCGCGGGCGCGGACATGGCGACCGCCGCGCCGCATGCCGGCCTCAGTCGCAGCCGGACCACCAGCACGGATTGGCGGTGATGAACTGCTGCAGCGCCTGCTGCTTGGGCGTGTTGGTCTGGTCGAGATATTCGACCGCGCCCCAGTTGCCCCACTTGTCGTACGTGCCCGAGGCGGTGAAGTGCATGAACAGTTCGCCGCCGTGGTCGCGCCATGCGTTCAGGTGGCTGGTGTAGGCGGCGCCCATGCGCGCGTCGCGGTTGGCGTTGGTCAACAGCGTGGTGAGCGCCACGTTGTTCTCCGCGCCGCCATAGCCGACCAGGTGCTGGCCGCCTTCGTAGCTGATCAGGCGCAGGTTGCGCTGCACGGCCGTGGCGTGGTGCGCATCGATCCAGCCGCTGGCGAGCGCGAGCGCGCCAGCGCCGGGTCCGCCGGGCAGTTGGCCGCCCACGTTGAACTCGTCGAACAGCGTGTCCAGTGTCCATGACGCGACCGTGGCCTGGGTGCCGGGGTCGCCGATGTAGCCGCCGATGTAGGGCGCGATCGCGACCGCATCCAGACCATGCGCGCTGCACGGCGCGCCGGCGCTCCACTGCGGACAGTCGGCCGCCTGCTGCTGGGTCCAGGCATTGGCGGCCTGGGCGCCGAGCACGCAGGTGATGCGCGTGGCGTCGCTGCCCCAGGCGGTCTTCCACAGCTCGCACATGCGCGCGCTGCGCTGGCCGTACCAGCTCAGCTGCAGTTCGAAGTCGGATGCGACGTTGCCCCAGGCGGCGATGCCCATGGCGCGCGCATAGTCGGCCTGCGAGAACTGGCCGTTCCACACCTCGTTGGAGTATTCGATGTAGACGCGCCGGTTGCGTTGCAGCAGCGCGTGCACGCGCTGCGCGAACTGCACCATGTAGTCGTCGCTGGCCCGGTGCGGCATGTTGAACCACGGGTCGGCGTCGAGGCGATTGGCCAGTTCGACCATCAGCTCCAGTGGCACGCCGCCGCCGCTGGTCCAGCGCACGTGGTCGGGCCGAGGCCGGTCGGCGAATTCCTGCTGCTGCGAATCGTTGGTGTTCATCCAGTCCATGAAGCGCAGCGCCTTGTTGCGGCGGACCAGCGCGAGGAAATCGGGATGGAACAGCTGCGAGGGGCCGCTGTGCTCGTCGTAGCCGGGCATCCACACGTGGACCGCGCGCGGCGGGTTGGCCGCGTCGATCGCGTCGAAGCGCATCATCCAGCCGCCCTGGCCCGCGTCGACGTCGACCACGTCGCGGCCGGGTTGCGACAGTGCGAGGTTCTTCTGCGCGGCAAAGTGGTAGCTGATCGTCGCGCTGCCGTCGTAGGTGACCACGTAGCGACCGCCCGGATAGTGCCCGGCCAGGTCGCCGAAGAAGAACAGCGTGGACACCGCGTTGTAGCTGGCCGCGCCACAACCGGGATTGCCCGCCACCGGTGCGAGCGAGCGCAGGTAGCCGTTCTCGTCGAGGTCGAGGCAGCCTTCCTCGCCGGTATCCCACACGCCGCCCGTGGTGTCCTGGGTGATCCACTCGCGCGACTGCTTCATCACGTCGACGAAGTTGTAGCTGCTCGACCAGTCGGTCACGCCGTCGAGGTTGCTGCCCAGCGGCGAGCGATGATTGGCGGGGAAGTCGAAGCCGTCGTGGAACACGGTGTCGAAGCCGAGCACCGGACCGGCCGGCGCGATGAGCGCGCTGCCGAGGAAGGCAAGGCGAAGCCACAGGGGCGGTGTGTGCATGGTCCTGCTCCACAAGATCTGGAAGGGGCCGGGCGACCGCGTCGGCTGGGTGCATTGTCGCGCGATGAAAACAGAGTGTCGCGGGTGGCGCGAGCGCTGTCCGCGCGCCGGCCGCGCCAGCGGATGCACATCGTTCGCATTTGCCATTGACCGGGTCCTGCGGGGCGGCACGCACCCTCGCGAGGATTGCTGCGCATGCGTCGATGTCGCGCGGCTGATTGCGGCAAATTGCCGCATCGTCGTGCTGCGTTGCACGAGGCTCGGGGTGCACCGTCCGCGAGCTGTCACAGCGCACAAACGCGCGGGCGTGACACGTCCTTGGCGACTTGCGCCGGATGTGCGCACCACGGTCCTGGCCGGCGCCTGCTTGACCCAAATCAAGACCGCGCGAGAGCGCGCCGCAAACGCACGCGCAGCAAGGCCGCGCGCGGCTTTTATTGGGTTTTGGAATCTGTTAGCGTCCCGTTCATCTGGACTTTGCAACAGCGCCATGGTGCGGCCACCGTGGCGTGCCCATGCGCGCAGGAGGGGACATGACAACACCGACCGAACACGACGATCCCAATGAAGCCGTGCCGTGGATGCAGCAGCTGCTGGACAGCCCGTTCATCCTGCTGACCTTGGGCGTGCTGATCCCGATGCTGGTCTACAACGTGTGGGGTGTCATCGACATCCTGCTCGTGCCCGTCTCCAAGTAAGCGCCAGGGGAATCCACACATGACCGCGATACTGCCTCCTGCCGAGCGACTCTGGTACAAGCACCCCATCGACCGCGTCGAGGGCACGTGGCTTGCCATTGCCCTGATCTGGTGCCTCATCCTGTTCTTCATGATGGTCGGCTGGCACATCTGGGGCAAACAGAACCTGTCCACCGAGACCTACCGCACCACCGCCGAGCAGTACATGGCCAAGGCCCAGGCGGCCACCGAGAAGTACCAGGTGCGTACCGAAACCGACCAGGAAATCCCCGTGGTGGCACCGCCGCCCGGCGCCGACGTGTACCTGGTGTCACGCATGTGGTCGTTCTGGCCGATCCTCGAACTGGAGAAGGACAAGACCTACCGCCTGCACCTGAGCTCGCTCGACTACAACCATGGCTTCTCGCTGCAGCCGGCCAACATCAACATCCAGCTCGTGCCGGGGTTTGAGCACGTGGTCACGGTGACGCCGAACCAGTCGGGTACCTACGGACTGGTCTGCAACGAATACTGCGGTCTGGGCCATCACATGATGGTCAGCCGCCTGTACGTGAAATAAGGGGAATCCACATGGCTACCGTTGCGACCACCTATCGCACCTGCCCGCGCTCCGGGCTGCAGTTCGAACGCCAGGCCGAGTGGCTGATCAAGGCGCATGCCTTCATGGGCGTGGTCTGGCTGCTCGTGGGCGGCCTGCTCGCGCTCGGCGTGGTGCTCACGCGCTGGCCGGCCGTGCGCTGGCTCGAGGCACCCACGTTCTACCAGGTGCTCACCGCGCATGGTCTGGACATGCTGATCTTCTGGATCATCTTCTTCGAGATCGCGGTCCTGCATTTTTGCTCCTCGACGCTGCTGCGCTGTCGCATCGCCACGCCCAAGCTCGCCTGGCTCGGCTTCGTGCTCATGGTGATCGGCTCGGTCGTCAACAACGTCGCGGTGTACCAGGGCGGCTCCAGCGTGATGATGACAAGCTACGTGCCGATGATGGCGGCGCCGAGCTTCTACCTCGGCATCATCCTGTTCGCGGTCGGCGCACTGATCGGTTGCGGCGTGTTCTTCGGCACGCTCGTGGTGGCGCGGCGCGAGAAGACCTATGAGGGCTCGATCCCGCTCGTCACCTTCGGGGCGATGACCGCGGCCATCATCGCGGTGTTCACGCTGTTGTCGGGCGCGCTCATCATCGTGCCGGCGTGGCTCATGTCGATGGGCCTGATGAACGTCGATCCGCTGATCTACCGCACCGTGTGGTGGGCGCTGGGCCACTCCTCGCAGCAGATCAACGTCGCCACCCACGTCTCGGTGTGGTACCTCGTGGCCGCGGTCGTGCTCGGCGCCAAGCCGATGAGCGAGCGCGTGAGCCGCATGGCGTTCCTGCTCTACATCCTGTTCCTGCAGCTGGCCAGCGCGCACCACCTGCTGGCCGACCCGGGTGTGTCGACCGCGTGGAAGGTGGTCAACACGAGCTACTTCATGTACCTCGCGGTGCTCGCCTCGATGCTGCATGGCCTGACCGTGCCGGGCGCGATGGAAGTCGCGCAGCGCCAGAAGGGCTACACCAAGGGCCTGTTCGAATGGCTGCGCAAGGCGCCATGGGGCAACCCGGTGTTCTCGGGCGTGTTCATCTCGATCATCGGCTTCGGCTTCCTCGGCGGCATCACCGGCGTGATGATGGGCACCGAGCAGCTCAACCTCATCATCCACAACACCATCTACGTGCCCGGGCATTTCCATGCCACCGTGGTGATCGGCACCACGCTCACGTTCATGGCGCTGACGTACTACCTGATCCCGGTGCTGTTCAAGCGCGAACTCATCGCGCCCAAGCTCGCGCAGTGGCAGCCGTACCTGTTCGGTCTGTCGATGTACTTCTTCTGCCTCGTGATGATGGGCGCGGGTACGCTCGGCGTGTCACGCCGCCACTGGGACATGGCGTTCCAGGGTGCGGCGCTCGCCTACGAGTGGCCGGGTGCGGCCTACCTCATGATGGGCCTGGTCGGCATCGGTGGCGTCGCCGCGATCGTCGGCGGCGCGGCCTTCATCTACATCACGGTGGGCTCGCTGTTGTGGGGCAAGAAGCTCGACGGCGGCGCGACCAGCGCGCAGTTCACGCCGGTCAAGCGCGCGGTGCCCGCGGTGGTCGCGGAAGGCTACGGTTCGTCGGGCTTCGCCGCGCCCGGCACGTTCGTGCTGGCGATGGTGTTCCTGGTCTCCTTCGTCCTGTACTACTTCATCAACTGGAAGTACCTGTCGACGTTGTGGGGCATGAGCTGAGCCAGTGGATCGACCTGCCGCGGGCGCAGCGCGCCCGCGGCAGTGCGGAGCGCATTGACCGCTCCCGCAACGAGGCGGCACCGTGCGCACCGGCACGCGGCGCTGCCTGCAACAACAGGTGCCTGATGTGTACGCCGTGGGTCGTGAAGTGCTGATCGCGCCGGGCATGCTTGCCGCGCTCGCGGGCATGCGCGTCGACCTGACGCAGGCGGGATGGCTGCTCGCGATCGTCGCATCCGCCTGCTGCGCTGCGCGCCTGTACCGCAGGGTTCGCGCGGTCCGCCTCCGCGCCGTACCGCCGCCACGCCCGCGCCATGCATGGGCACTTGCCCTGGCCCTGCTGGGCGTGGCCGGTGCCGCGTCCGCGACCGACACCACCGGGCGCACCATCGCCGGCGCACCCGCGCTCGATGCCCAGGCTGCGGTCCGCACCGCACTCGACGCGGTCGGCCACGCGGTGCCCGACCTCGAACTGCGTGATCGCCGCAACCAGCCGGTCAGGCTGTCGGCGTATCGCGGCAAGCCTTTGCTGGTGAGTTTCATCTACACCGGCTGCTTCCAGATCTGCCCGACCCAGACCCGCACCCTGTACCAGGCGGTCAAGGGGCTCGACCGCATGCTCGGCGAGAACCAGTTCAACGTGGTGAGCATCGGCTTCAACCAGCCGTTCGATTCGCCCGGCGCCATGCAGGCGTTCGCGGCGCAGCACGGCATCAGTTACCGCAACTGGGAGTTCCTCAGTCCCGCCGCGCACGATGTCGATGCACTCACGCGCGCGTTCGGTTTCAGTTTCGCGGCGACGCCCGCGGGCTTCGACCACGTGCTCGGGGTCACCGTGGTGGATGCCCAGGGCCGCATCAGCGCCCAGGTGCTCGGCGACACGGTCACCACCGAGCAGCTCGGCTCGCCGTTGCGCCAGTTGCTGCTGTGGGAGCCGGTGACGCCCACCAGCACGGTCGCCGATCTGCTCGAGCGCGTGCGCATCCTGTGCACGGTGTATGACGCCGAGACCGGCCAGTACCGCTACGACTACAAGCTCATCTTCGAGCTCATCAGTGGCGTGCTGTTCTTCCTCAGCGTGTTCGTCTACTTCTTGCGCGAATGGCTGCGCCAGCGCCGTGCGCGACGCAAGCCATGTCCGCCGGCCAGCACACCTTCGCCTTCCGGCAGCAAGGCCTGAGCGCCTGGCGCGCGCTCGAGCGCGGTTTTGACGCGGCGTTTGGCGCCGGTCTCAATCCGCTGCGCCAGCTTGGTGCGATCGGCTTTCTCGCGACCTGGCTGCTGCTCGCGAGCGGGGTGCTGCTGTACATCGTCTACGACACCTCGGTGGAGGGCGCCTACCAGTCGGTGGCGGCGCTCGACCACTGGCCGCTGGCCAGCGGTCGCGTGTTGCGCGGCGTGCATCGCTACGCCACCGACGTGCTGGTGGTGGTCATCGTGCTGCACATCGTGCGCGAGTGGCTGCATGCGCACGAGCGGGGCGTGCGCCGCTTCCACTGGCTGACCGGGGTGCCGCTCGTGGTGTTCGCCGCGATCAGCGCGGTCGGTGGCTTCTGGCTGGCCTGGGACCGGCTGGGCCGGTACTCGGCGCTGGCCAGCGCCGAATGGCTCGATGCACTGCCGCTGCTGGGCGTGCCGTTCGCGCGCAATTTCCTCGTGCTCGATGCGGTGAGCGACCGGCTGTTCTCGCTGTTCATCTTCATCCACATCGGCGTGTCGCTGCTGCTGCTGTTCGGCTTGTGGTTCCACATCCAGCGCCTCACGCGCGCGGCGGTGTGGCCATCACGCGCGCTGGCGCTGGGAGTGTCCGTGCTGCTGCTGGTGTTGGCGCTCGCGCTGCCGGTGCGCAGTCAGGCGCCGACCGCGTCACTGGCCGAACCGCTGGCGCTGGACTGGTTCGTGCTGTGGCTGCATCCGCTGGCCGAGACCTCCACGCGCGGCCTGGCCTGGGCATTGGTGGCCGGCTCGCTCGCACTGCTGCTGCTCGCGCCATTCCTGCCGCAACCCCCACGGCCGGCCGTGGCTGTGGTCGATGCGGACAACTGCAGCGGCTGCGAACGCTGCTTTGCCGACTGTCCCTACGCGGCGATCACGATGGTGCCGCATCCAAGCCTGCGCGGCGGCCATCGGCTCGCCCAGGTCGACCCCGACCTGTGCGTGGCTTGCGGCATCTGCGCCGGTGCCTGTCCATCGTCGACGCCGTTTCGCGGCATCGAACACCTCGTGAGCGGTATCGACATGCCGCAACTGCCGGTCGATGCATTGCGCAGCCGTCTGCGGCAAGATGTCGCAGCCACAAATGCGACACATCCGCTGGTCGTATTCACATGCGATCATGGCGCAAGCGCCAGCATCGCGGCAGACGAGGATACGAGCGTGCTTGGCCTGATGTGCGCGGGACAGTTGCCACCCAGCTTCATCGAGTACGCGTTGCGCGACGGCGCAGCCGGCGTGCTGGTGGCGACCTGCCGCGAGGGCGGCTGCGAGTTCCGGCTCGGCCAGCGCTGGACGGCCGAGCGCCTGACCGGTCAGCGCGAGCCGCGGTTGCGTGCGCGCATGCCGCGCGAGCGGCTGGCGCTGGTGCAGGCCGGCCCCGGCGACGAGCGCGTGCTCGCCGCAGCCGTGCAGGGCTTGCGCGAACGCGTGCGGACCTTGCCGACCCCATCCCCTGCGAAACCGGGCCCACCCCATCATGTCTGACGCACGACCCACCACCCCGCATGGCGTCCTGAGCTGGATCGGCCAGTTGTTGTTGTATGGCCTGTTCGCGCTCGCGATCGGCGTGTTTTCCAACTGGCCACCCTACCATCCGCTGGGTGCCGACCAGGCGCTGCTCAAGCTCAGCGTGTCGCACGTGGGCAAGCCGGTCGGCGAATGCCGCAAGCTCAGCCAGGCCGAACTCGACAAGCTGCCGCCGAACATGCGCTTCCCGGAGCAGTGTCCGCGCGAGCGCGCGCCGCTGACGATGAGCGTCGAACTCGACGGTGTGAGCGTGCTCGATCGCGTCGCGCCGCCGACCGGACTGTCCAAGGACGGCGCGGCCTCGATCTACGAGCGGCTGGTGATACCGGCCGGTTCGCACCACCTGGAAGTGCGCCTCAACGATGACGTGCGCGCGGGTGCGCCGACCTACACGCGCTCGGCCGACGTCACGCTCGCGCCGGGCCAGGTGCTCGTGGTCGACTTCGACCCGACCCAGGGCGGCATCACGCTGCAATGAACGTCGAGCTGGCCATGCGGTCGTCGCCAGGCGTGCGCGAGCCGCACGCGGTCCATGCCGCGCCCGGCTATGTGCTGCCCGCGCTCAATGCCGGCAACCGCGCGCTGGTGCAGGCCTGGCTCGGCCTTGCGCTGGCGGCACTGCTGGGATCGGGCGTATTCGCGATCCTGCTCGTGCTTGCGCGCACCCCGGGCGTCAACGCGCTGCTGCCGAGCGCCGACTTCTTCCGCGTGGCACTGGTGGTGCACGTGGACCTGTCGGTGCTGGTGTGGTTCGTCGCGATCGCGGGCATGTTGTGGAGCCTCAACCTGCGCCCGTTCGGCACCCGCCTCGGCCGCGCACTCGCCGCCGCGCCGCTGGTGCTGTGCGGGCTGGGTTCGCTGGCGATGGGCGTGGCCGCGTTCGTCGATCCGGGCGAGGCGATCATGGCCAACTACATCCCCTTGCTCGACAGCGCCGCGTTCCGCTTCGCGCTGTGGCTGTTCGCGGCCGGCGCGCTGCTGCTGGTACTGCTCGGCCTGCTGCGCGGCATGCCTGTGGGCCGTGCGGTCGATGGCAGCGCGGCGCTACGTTTTGGCCTGCATGCGAGCGTGGTGGCCGCCGCGGTGGCACTGCTCGCGTTCGGCTGGTCGCTGGCCACGGTGCCGCTCGCGCTGCCGGCCAAGGCCTACTACGAAATCCTGTTCTGGGGCGGCGGTCACGCGCTGCAGTTCACCTGGACCCTGCTCATGCTGGTGGCGTGGCTGGCGCTGGCCCAGGCCTGCGGTGGGCGCGTGGGGCTGAGTCCGCGCGTGGTGCTGCTGCTGTTCGTGATCGCGCTGGTGGGCGTGTTCGTCACGCCGCTGGCCTACCTCATGCACGAGGTCGCCTCGGTCGAGCATCGCGCGCTGCACACCTGGGCGATGCGTCTGGGTGGCGGGCTCGCGATCGCGCCGGTGGTGCTGGCCGCGCTCATCGCGGTGGCGCCGCTGCGCGACCTGCGGCCGTGGCAGCGGCCGCTGCGCGCGGCGCTGCTGGCCTCGATGCTGCTGTTTGTCGCCGGCGGCGTGATCGGCATCGACATCCACGGCAGCAACGTGAAGATTCCCGCGCACTATCACGGCTGCATCGTCGGCGTCACGCTCGCGCTCATGGGCGTGGTGTACTGGCTGCTGCCGCGGCTGGGTTTCGCCGCGCCGACCGGGCGGCTTGCGGTGACCCAGCCCTGGCTGTACGGCATCGGCCAGCTGCTGCACATCGTCGGACTGGTGTGGTCGGGTGGCTACGGCGTGCAGCGCAAGGTCGCGGGCAGTGAACAGGTGCTGCGCAGCAGCGGCGAGATCGCCGGCATGGGGCTCATGGGCCTGGGCGGCCTGCTCGCGATCCTCGGCGGGCTGTTGTTTGCAGTGGTGGTGATCGGGGCGATGCGGCGACGCGTGGCGCCAGGTGAAACACAAGCGGAGAACGAGTGATGGTGGCGATCGTGCAGCGCGGCTTGCGCGCGGCGTTCATGGCAGTGGAGGCGGTGTTCAACCGCGCCTTCGGCGACCGCATGAACCCGCTCTACCACCTCGGGCAGATCTGCTTCTACCTGTTCTGGATCATCGGCGCGACCGGTCTGGTCCTGTACGCGTTCTTCAACACCAGCGTAACCGGCGCCTACGAGTCGGTGGAGGCGATCACGCATGGCGCATGGGGCGCCGGCAGCGTGCTGCGCAGCGTGCACCGCTATGCCTCCGACGCGATGGTGCTGCTGATGCTGCTGCACATGCTGCGCAACTTCGCCTTCGACCGCTTGCGCGGGTTCCGCGCCTTCTCGTGGGTGACCGGCGTGATGCTGCTGTGGCTGGTGTACGTGGTCGGCGCCAACGGCTTCATGCTGCCCTGGGACCGCCTGGCGCAGTTCGTGACCCAGTCGAGCTTCGAGTGGCTGGACTGGCTGCCCGGCTTCGGCGGGCGCCTGATCCGCAACTTCATCCTGCCCGAGCACGTGAGCGACCGCCTGTTCTCGCTGCTCGTGTTCGTGCACATCGGCGTGTCGCTGGTGCTGCTGCTGCTCATGTGGGTGCACGTGCAGCGCGTGCCCAAGGCCACCACCCAGCCGCCGCGGCCGCTGGCGGTGGCGATGATGGGCATGCTCGTGGTGCTCGCGATCATCGCGCCGATCGCGAGCCAGGGCGTGGCCGAGCTGAACACCGAGCCGACCACGCTCAAGCTCGACTGGTTCCTGCTCACGATGTTCCCGCTCATCCACAACGGCCCGCTGTCGACCGTGTGGGCGATCGTGATCGGTGGCTCGGTGTTCCTGTATGCGTTGCCGTGGCTCACGCTGCGGCGTGGCAGCAAGGCGCTCAACCAGCTCACGATCCATCCGGGCCCCGCGCGCGCGAGCGCCCGCGCGGGCGAGACGCTGCTCGACGCTGGGCTGCGCGCGGGGCTTGCGCTGCCGTTCGATTGCCGCTCGGGCGGCTGCGGCGTGTGCCTGTGCACGGTGCTGGCCGGCCGCGTCGACCTCGGGCCCTACCAGGAAGCCGCGCTCACCGCGGCGATGCGCGCGCGCGGCCACGCACTCATGTGCTGCGCGGTGGCGCAGGAGGACGTCGAGTTCGAGGTCGAGGGCGTGATCTCGCTCACCGACGCCAGCGCCGGCGCGCCGCGCCGCTGGCAGGCGAGCGTGCAGCGCATGGAACAGCTGTCACCCGACCTCATGCGCCTGTTCATCGCGCTGCCCGAAGGCGAGCACATCGATTTCATCGCGGGCCAGTACATCAACATCATCCTTGAGGACGGCGCCAAGCGCGCGTTCTCGTTCGCCAACCCGCCGCGTCCGCCCGATGCGCCCAAGCCCAGTGCCGGCGACGTGATCGAACTGCACATCCGCCGCATCCCCGGCGGACGCTTCACCGGTCACGTGTTCAGTGCGATGAAGGTCGGCGACCGCATCGATTTCGAGGGGCCGCTCGGCAGCTTCGTGTTGCGCGACAGCGCCAGGCCGATCCTCATGCTCGCGGGCGCGACCGGCTTCGCGCCGATCAAGAGCATCCTCGAAGATGCCTTCCGCCGCGGTATCGGGCGCCGGGTCGAGCTGTACTGGGGCGTGCGTGGTGAGGCCGACCTGTATCTGCAGGACCTCGTGGCGCGCTGGCAGGCCGAACACGCCAACTTCCGCTATGTGCCGGTGCTGTCGGACATCGCCGCCGACGATCCGTGGCCGGGCCGGCGCGGCTTCGTGCATGAGGCGCTGCTGGCCGACCATCCGGACCTGAGCGGCCACGAGGTCTATGCCTGCGGTTCCACGCGCATGGTCGAGGCCGCGGTCCCGGACTTCCTTGCCCATGGCCTGGGCGAGCAGTTCTGCTTCTCCGACGCGTTCGTGCCCACCGCCTCGTCCTCACCGCCGCCACCGCCACCGTCACCCTGACGCGGCACTGCGCGCGTCCGCCTCACAGCTTGAGGTGGATGCTGCGGCGGTCGAGTTCGCGCACGATGAGCCACCACAGCGCGACGAAGGCGAGCGCCCACGCCAGCGAGGCCAGCCACGGCCCGGCCAGCGGCACCAGCCAGTCCGCGAACAGGCGCTGATACAGCCACGGCTGCCAGCCCAGTCCTTCGAGCACGACCGCCAGCGCCTGCGAGCCCGCGTAGGCGGTGATCGCGTTGACGCCGAAACGCCGTCCCAGTGCCGGCCAGCCGCCACGGTCGACCAGCAGGTGGCACAGTGCGAGCGCGAGCCCGGCCCAGCCCGCGCTCCACAGCGCGAACGAGGGCGTCCACAGGTTCTTGTTGAACGGTTGCCAGTACGCCCACAGCCAGCCCAGCGCGAGCGCGCCCAGCGCACCCGCGACGATGAGCGCGGGGCGATGGCGGCGCAGCGCCACGCCCGCGCACAGGCCGAGCAACGTGGTGGCGAGCGCCGGCAGCGTGCCGAGCACGCCTTCGGGATCGTGGCCGCGCCCGCTCGCGGCGTCGAACGACCACACGCCGCGGCCGAACAGCGCGCTGTCGAGGCGGCTCGCGACGTTGGTCCAGGGTTCGAGCGTGCCGCCCAGCTGCAGCAGCAGGCCGTAGCCCAACAGCAGCGCCGCGATCGCCACCAGCCACCGCCGCGGCCGCACGTGGATCGCCAGCCACGCCGCCAGCGCGAAGCAGATGCCGATGCGTTGCAGCACGCCGGGCCAGCGCATCTCGCGCCCGGGCATGAGCCAGGCGGCCAGTGCGTTGATCGCCAGCCCGAGCAGCACGATGCGCAGCGCGCGCGCGAGTGCCGCGCGCGTGAGCGCGGCACGCGCCTCGCCATGTTCGAGCCGCGGCAGGATCGCGAGCGCGATCGACACCCCGACGATGAACAGGAACCAGGGGAAGATGAGGTCGGTCGGCGTGCAGCCATGCCAGGACGCATGTTCGAGCGGCCGGTACACGTGGCCCCAGTCGCCCGGATCGTTGACCAGCAGCATCGCCGCCACGGTGATGCCGCGCAGCGCGTCGACCGAGGCCAGACGTGCGCGCTGGGGCGTCATCGCACTGTCGCAAGCCCTGGCACGCGCCGTGGCCGCGTCACGGGCCCGGCACCAGGTCCACGCGCCCGATGCCGTACAGGGGCCCGTCGATCGGCGCGGTGTAGATGAAGCACAGGCTGCGCTCGCCGCTGAGCGCAGGCAGCGCGCTGGTGAGCGGGAACCGACGCGGGCTGTGCGCGGGATCGGGCAGCGGCAGGCTCGCCAGCAGCGTGCCGTCGCAGCGGTCGGCGTGGATCTCCAGTTCGCCGAACGGCGTGGCGTGGGCGCGCGACACCACCAGGCGCTGCTCGTGCGCGAGCGCGTATTTGCGCTCGAGCCGCGCCGCCTCGACGCGGATCGCGGTCACGCCGTCCAGGCGCGTCGGCGGCAGCTGCTGGCAGGTGTCGAACACGTTGACCGCGTACACCGGCTGCGTGCTGGTGGCATCGGGCGTGGGCTGCACGCGCAGGCGGAAGTCGCTGCCGGGGCAGTTCGGCAAGGCGCTGCCGGGCAGGCTCAGCAGGCTTTGGCGATCGAGCCGGCGCTCGCGCGGCGCGGCCAGCGCAACACCGTCGGCGGCGAATGCATTGGCGCGCACGTGGGCAGGCAGGCTGAGCACGAGTGGCGCGAGGTAGGGCAGCGAATCCGCACGTGGCTCGCTGCCATCGAGGGTGTAGCGCAGCGTGCCGACGCCGCTCTGGTTGGACAGGCGCACGGTGGCGCGGCCCGTGGCGAGCGCGAGGTTGCGGTCGGTGTCGATCGCGACCGCGAACGCGCCATCGGCCACGTGCACGCCGGCGCGGCGGTAGCGTGCGAGCTGCGCGGGCAGGCGCGTGGCGAAATCCGCCCAGTCGCGCGCAGCCGCGCTCGACCACGCCACTTCGGCCAGCGCCGCCAGGCGCGGGAACACCGCGTGCTCGACATGTGCGTGGCTGGGCAGGTGCTCGGTCCACACATTGGCCTGCACGCCCAGCACGTGGCGTACCTGGGCCGCGCCGAGCACGCCGGGCACGGGTTCGAACGCATAGATGCCACGCAGGGCTTCCACTCCGAGCCGGCCCGAGTATTCGTCATCGAGCGCGCTCTGCACGTGGTCGAAGTACAGCGTCGGCGCGGGCGCCATCACCACGTCGTGGCCGGTCAGCGCGGCCTTGATCGCGCCGTCGCTGCCGCGCCACGACATCACGGTCGCGCCCGCGGGCAGGTTGTCGCCTTCGAGGATCTCGTCCCAGCCGATGAGCTTGCGCCCGTGCGCATCGAGGTAGCGGCCGAGCCGGCCGATGAACCAGCCCTGCAGCGCGTTCTCGCTGGTCAGGCCCAGCTCGCGCATCCTCGCCTGCACCGCGGGTGCGGCCTGCCACTGGTCCTTGATCGCCTCGTCGCCGCCGACGTGGATGTAGCGCGACGGAAACAGCGCCATGAGTTCGTCGAGCACGCCTTCGATGAAGCCGAAGGTGGCCTCGTCGACATTGAACAACCACGGGTTCACGCCCCAGTCGACCGACACCGCCGGTCGCGTGCCGGTCACGCCGAGTTCGGGATAGGCCGCCACCGCGGCCTGCGCGTGGCCGGGCATGTCGATCTCGGGCACGATCGTGATGCCGCGCGCGGCGGCGTGGGCCACCAGCGCACGGATCTGTTCCTGCGTGTACCAGCCGCCGTAGCGCGAAGGCTCTCCGTCCCGGCCTGCGCCCGGTGGCGTGCGCCAGGCGCCGATGCGCGTGAGTTCGGGATGGCGCTTGATCTCCACGCGCCAACCCTGGTCGTCGCTGAGGTGCCAGTGCAGCACGTTGAGCTTGGCCAGTGCCATCTGGTCGATGAGCGCGCGGATCTCGTCCGGCGACTGCATGTGGCGCACCGAATCGAGCATGAGGCCGCGCCAGGCGAAGCGCGGCGCGTCCTCGATGTGCAGCGCGGGCAGGTCGGTCACCTGCGCGCTGCGCGTGAGCAGCTGGAACAGCGTGGCCGCACCGTGCACGAGGCCGGCCGGCTCGCGCGCGGCGATGCGCACGCGCTGCGCGTCGATGTCGAGCGTGTAGGCTTCGGCCGCGGCAGGCGCAGCGGGGTCGCTCACGAACTCGATCGCGGGGCCGGCCCGGCCCGGGCCCAGCTGCACGCGCGGGCCATCGACCGCCTCCAGCGCATCGCGCAGGAACTGCGCCGCGGCGCGCGCGGCCGCGTCATCGCCTGCGCTGCGCAGCGGCGTGACACGCGCGAGCACGAAGCGGCCCTCGTGCAGGTCGACCCGGGCCGGACGCGGGATCAGCGGCAGACTCGCCGCCACGCCAGCCAGCGGCAGCAGGACCAGGCACAGTACGGCGAGCAGCGAACACGGACGGTGCGGCATGCGGCGATCCTCGGGCAGGTGCGCGCGGCCACCCGGGCCGATGCGGATGCATGGCCCATGCCGCACGGCGGGCAAGCGCCTATCTTCGCCGCTGCCGCATCGGTTTGCAGCAGTCGCGGTCATGACGATTGGTTTGGTCGGCGCAGGTGCCTGCGCCGGAGCGTCATGGCGCGGCCGCGCGCACGAGGCGCCGCCACGTTGCGGCAGGCCGGCGCGCCCGGCTCATGGGTCCGACTCGAAGCCGTCGCTGAAGATGCGGTCGTTGCCGACCTGCACCGCGCCGCTCGCGCTCGCCAGTGCCAGCGCGAGGTCGGTGCTGCTGATCGCGCCGTTCTCATCGACGTCCAGGTACAGCGACACCAGCAGGTCGTAGCTGCCCGCGGGCGCGCCCGCGGGCACGCTGAAGCTGCGCGTGACCGGATGGCTGCCGCCGGCGAGCTCGAGGGGTGCATCGTGCGCGCTGTCGTCGAGGTAGCCGACCCCGGCGCGGTACAGGCTGGCGCCGATCAGCAGGTGGGCGTGGCTCGCGCCCGCGCTGTTGCTGGCGGTGGCGTCGATCTGCAGGGTGGCGCCGGGCGCGATCACGGCCGGCGTGGCGGCAAGGTCGCTGAGCGCGAGTGGCGAGGTCATGACCGCGGTGCGCAGGTTGCTGCCGGCGCCGTTGTCGTTGTAGTAGTGGTCGACGATCCAGCGCCACGACGGCGCGCTCGCCGTGAGCGCCCAGCGCTGGGTGCCCCATTGCGACATGCCGCGGCCATGGCCGAAGCAGCCGCGGCCCGCGCCGACGCTGTCGGCGAGGCACGGCCAGCCGTTGGCCGGCGATCCGGCGTAGCCATCGCCACAGGACAGGTCGTTGTTGCTGCACGACAGGCCGTCACCGGGATCGTCCCAGCTGTTGTTCTCGGCCGAGTATTCCGAGGATGCGGCTTCGCTGCCGCTGCGCGTGAGCATGAGTCCGGGGGTGCGCGCGATCGCACTGTCGGTGGAGCCGTGGGTGCTGCCGTCGTTGACCTGGCAGCAGGCGCTGGAGCAGATGTCGAAGTTGGGGCGGATCGGATGCGCGACGCGCCACGCGCCATAGCTGCGGTAGGCAACACTGCCCGCGCGCAGCGACTGGCTGTGCCAGCTCGCGATCCATTCGTTGTCGAGGCCGCGCCGCACATAGGTTTCCAGCGGCAGCACGCAGCTGTGGGTGCAGCTGCCGGTACAGCAGGATTGGCTGCAGGCCGCATCGGCGTAGCCGACGCGGATCGATGCCGGCGGCGCGAGCGCGGGCGCGAGCAAGGGGCCGGTCGGCAGCGCCGTCTGCAGCACAGACGATGGCGTGGAAGCCTCGCCGGCGACGCTGCGCGCGCCGCGGTCGAGTGCGCCGACCACGTGGTCCACGCGCGTGGGCGCGCCGGCGCCGAGCGTGAGCAGCATGCGCTGCACGCCATCGGCACAGGCCAGCCCCACGTGTTCCTGCTCGCCCACGCCCGGCAGTTCCAGCCGCAGCGTCGAGCGCCGCGTCGCATCGCGCGGGCAGGGCGCAAGCTGCAATTGAAAGTAGCCATCGTCGAGGCTGTGCATGTCGCGTCCTTCCAGCGTGATGCGGGCCGCCGCCAGCGGTGCGCCATCGGCGATGCGGCGCACATAGCCTTGCAGCCAGCGTTCGTCGCCGCGTGCCGCCACCCGCGCGGCCAGGCGCGCGTAGGCGGCGGGTTCGTGCAACGGATCGAGCAGCAGCGTGGTCGGGCCGCCCGCGGGATCGAGCGTGAACTCGAGCGCCCGGTAGCCCGCGGCCTGGGCCGTCGCGGTCACGCGCAGCGCGGGCGCTGCGATCGCGCGCAGGTGGCCATCGATGCTCGCGCGGCGTGGCTTGCCATCGTCGTAGTCGAGCGTGGCCGCGACCGGTGCGCCGGTGCGGGCATCGCGCGCGGCCAGTTCCAGCGCCGCCGCCGCGGGCGCGAGCGCGAGCAACGCGCCCAGCGCCACCAGGATTCCACCATGGGATGCATGCATGTCAGTCCCCCTCCCGAAGTGCACCATACACCGCCTGCGGCGGCCCGAGCATGCGGGCCACGGTGCCGGCCGGGGACAGGCGCAGCGCGCGCTAAACCCCGCGCTGCGCCACTGCATCCCATGCCTTGCGATTCACCCGTTTGCGCCGCCCCGGTCCCAAGGAGTCCCGTCCATGCGCCTCGCGATGCTTGCCACAGTGCCGTTCCTCGTGCTGCTCTCGGCCGCCGCCACCGCGGCCGATTGCAAGCTGTCTGCCCAGCATGATTTCGAGGTCGATGCGGCCGCGCTCGACACCCTGGCGCTGCATCTGGGCGCGAGCGATGCCTGGGTCGAGGGCGTGCCGGGGCTGGCCAAGGTCGAGGTGCGGGCACGCGCCTGCGCTTCGCGGCAGGACTGGCTCGATGCGCTGGGCGTCGAGCATGCGGTCGAAGGCGGCCACCTCAGCGTCACCCCGCGCACGCCCACGAGCACCGTCAATATCAACCTGTTCGGCGCGAGCTACGCCTGGATCGAACTGCGCATCCGCGCGCCAGCGCGGCTTGCGCTCGCGGTCGAGACCGGTGCCGGCGACGTCGATGTGCGCGGCGTGGCCAGCCTCGACTTCGACTCGGGAGCGGGCGACCTGCGGGTCAACGACATCGCCGGTCCGCTCGTGCTCGCGCTCGGCTCGGCCGACGTCGTGGGAGCCGGCGTCGGTGCGCTCGAACTGCGTCGCACCGGCTCGGGCGATGTGAGCCTGCGCGAGGTCCGGGGCGATGCACAGCTGCGTTCGGTCGGTTCGGGCGACATCCGGCTCGACAGCGTGGCGGGCAGCGTCACCGCCGGTGACGTCGGCTCGGGCGACCTCACCTTCGAGCGTGTCGGCGGCGACGTGAAGGTCGACTCGATCGGCTCCGGCGACCTGAGCGTGCGCGACGTCGGCGGCGGCCTGCGCGTGCGTGCGCAAGGCTCGGGCGACATCGACCACCACGGCGTGCGCGGCCCGGTCGAATTGCCACCCGTGCACGAGGATTGAGTCCGGCGCCCGCAGCGCGCATGCGCCAGGCTGGGACGCCTGCGTGTCACGCCGGCGGGCGCCGCAGCGGGCACCCGCACCGGCCTAGCGTGGCTGCGTTTCGGCGTCCCGCGCAGCGGGGTGCGTGCGGTCCGCATCCGGGCCCGCGCTGCGGACGTGCTGCCGCAGGTGTGTGAGTTCGGCCTTGATGATGGCGGCACAAGCGGCAAGCGCGTGGGGATGGTCGGGCGCGACCGGGCGCACCTCGGTGGCGTAGCCCAATGCGAGGTAGCCACACGTCTCGATGATCCGTGCGATGCGCAGGTCCTCGAACGTCTGCCGGGTGCGTGCGGCGGGCTGCACGTACGGGACATCGCCCAGTTCGTTGACCAATGGGGCGCCTGGGCGAAGTTCACGCATGGCCGGCTCCGCTGAGTTCGTCGATGAGCGCTTCGGTGATCGCGTGTCCGGTCGACATCTCGGCAAACCCCCAGCGCCCGCTTGGATTGATTTCGAGGAACACCCACTCGTTGCGGGGCGTTAGGATCAGATCCACGGCGCCATACACCAGGCCGACAGTCTTGAGCATGTGCGCGAGGCGTTGGGCCACACCGGCATCGAGTTCGGCCCGGTAGTAGGTGAGCTCGGTGTCGGCCCACAGCCGCGAGTCGACTGCGGTGGCCTCGTTGCGCGTGCTTTCGAGGCCGGCGCAGAACACCCGGTCACCGATGATCGTGACGCGGAACTCGGCCGCCTTGTCGATGACCTCTTGCAACAAGGTCGGGCAGAACCGCACCTGGTCGAGCAGGTCCTCGTCGCCCCGGTCGAGCAGGCTCACCGCGAGCGCGCGGTCGGCATGCGAGTCGGGTGATCCCGGCGAGATGTGCTTGATGATCACGCGACCGTGCCGCGCCAGGAACGCCTTGGCCTGTGCCGGCACGTTGGTGACCAGCGAGTCGGGCACGCGGAAACCGAACCGCTGCGCCAGCGGCTTCTGGGTCAGGCGGTTGGCATTGCGGCGCACGGCATCGATGTCGTTGACCCAGTGGCAGTGGCGCAGGCCGTCGAGCACGTAGGACGCGTAGTAGACCCACTCGTGGTAGGCGAGGTTGCCGAACGAGCCCACCGCAGGCGGCCGCGCCATGTCGCGCCCCCAGCCGCGTGCCCATACGCCATGGATGCGCTGGAAATCGATCGGCTCGCCGAGTGTGTCGTGCAGCAGATGCTCGCCATGGCCGTCGATGATCGTGGACACGCAAGGATGGTCTCGGCTCGTGGTGAGGCACAGGGTCTGGTGCGGGATCCGTCGCGCATTCGCACAATGGCGCAGGTGCGGCAGGTTGACGTCGGCCTCGCTGGCGACGAACAGGATCGAGCGCTGCTTCATGGCGTGGCCACCGCGGCCGCGGGCTTGAACAGGTGCGCCTGCTGTTCGCCCGAGTGGGGATCGTAGGGGCAATCGGCAGGCGCGCTGTGGAGGTCGGCAGGGTCGGTGCGCGCGGTGAAATCGCGCAGGCAGGCATAGCGCAGTTCGCAGTCCTTGCAGATGGTGCGCAAGTCCTTGCCGGCCGCGTTGCTCGCAGCGAGGCGGTCGCCGCGCGCGATGTCGTCGAACTCGTCGCTGCGCACGTCGCCGAGCAGGTAGTGCTGCTCGTTGCGGTGCGGGCGCACCCGAAGATCTGCGCCAACGTGGATCAGGCCGCTGGTTTCCGCGCCAAGACGGTTGCGTTGCAGTTGGAACAGGGTGGGATTGAGCTTCGCGGTCAACGAGGGATCATCGCGGGCGGCAAGGTCGCGGCACGCGACGATCTCACCTTTCTGGTCGCACACCAATGAACTGGTGACGGTCGTGTCGGGTGAAAACAGTTCGAAACCCGCGGCGGCGACCCGATGGATCAGCAGGCCCATGCGTCGGGCCGATTCGGGTGGCATCTCGCCGGGTAGATGAAACACGTAGCGCAGCCCGCGTGCCAGTGTTGACCGCTCGAGCCAGTCGCATACGACACCGAACGTCGCCACATCGACATCGATCGTCACGCTGTGGAGCGAAGGTCGGAATGGATGGGTCCAGTCCGCCTGGAACGGTTGCCAGTATGGCGGGATCGTGTCTTCGATGAAGCCGGCCTGCAGCAGGAACGCGAGCCAGCGGCGCTCGTCGGCGCCGGCGCCATCCTCGTGTGCCAGCACGCGGTCGGCGATCGCCAGTGGAATGCGCTGGACCCGCGCGTGGTTCATGTTGCGGAAGTCGTATAGCGCCGCACGCCGTGCGCCGCGCACCAGCAGCACCTGGTTGCCTGTTCGCGGGGTAATGGAAGTTTGCATCAGGGGTAATGGCTGTGCCGATGGTTCGCGTGGCACGAGGGCCGGATGTGAACCTGGCCGGTTGGCAGGAATCGGGGGGAAGGGCCGGATTCGGGCATGCACCGAACCCGGCCCGGGTCAGATCAAACGACCCGTCGACGGCCGGTCAGGCCATCGGCCTGGTTCAGTCGTAATCCCACGCCTTCGGGTTGGTCGTCCGATACGTTGGACTCCCGTTCCCGGGGTTGGGATCGTCGATCCCGGGGACGTGGCCGCCGATGATTTCAGCGAGGTCGGCGAACTCTTCGATCAACTTCATGGTGCTGCTCCTTTGTGAGCTTGGTTTCAGGGGTGGTGTTGCCAGTGCGTGAGTCCGGGCGTCAATGTCCGGATTGCACGCCGCATGCCCCGGCTTGGGCCGGGACCTGCGTTGCCGGCGGTGCGTGGCGCACCAGCCGGCTTGCGGACCGATCCATCGGTCTCGTGTTCGGGGGACAAGTGCCCTCCATGGATCCAACGGCACGATCGCGCTGCTTGGTTCTGCTCATGCGGCATGCGAGGCCGCCTTGAGTTCGATCGCGCGTCCCTGGGGGTCGAGACGCACGATGCGCTGCGCCGAGGCGATGGTTTCGCGACGATGGGCGACGATGATGCGCGTGATCGGCAGCGCACTGACGACCTGGTTGATGCTGTGCTCGCGTTCGGTGTCGAGGTGGCTGGTGGCCTCGTCGAGGACGAGGATGGCCGGACGCCGGTACAGGGCGCGCGCGAGCAGGATGCGCTGCTTCTGGCCGCCCGACAGGGTCGAGCCCATGTCGCCGACGCGGGTGTCGTAGCCCATTGGCATGCGCCGGATTTCCTCGTCGATCGCGGCCGCCCTGGCCACTTCCCGGATGCGCTCCTCGCTTGCCTGCGGGTCGAAAAAGCTGATGTTCTCGGCGATCGACCCCGTGAACAGTCGATCGTCCTGCATCACCGACCCGACCATGTCGCGATAGCGTTCCAGTCCGAGCGTGCGGATGTCGACACCACCGACGCGGATCGCGCCGGCACTGGGACGCAACAGGCCGAGCATGAGCTTGACCAGCGTGGTCTTGCCGCATCCGGAAGGCCCCACCACCGCCACCGATTCACCCGCCGCGACTGAGAACCCGCAGTTGAGCAGCACCCAGCGCTCGCCCTTGGCGTAACGGAAGCTGATGTTGTCGACCTGGATGTCGGCATTGGGCAGCGTGCCGTGGAACTTGCCTTCGAGGTGCTTTTCGGGCGTGGCCAGCACGATGTCGGACAGGCGGTCGGCCTGCAGCCTGAGCATGCGCAGTTCGATGCCCTTGTCGATGAGCGAGCTGCCACGCGCCACCACCTGTTCGGAGTAGGCGATGAAGGCCATCAGCATGCCGATGGTGAGTGTGTTGTCGAGCACCATGCGCGCGCCCAGCCACAAGGTCAGGATGCGGCTGGTGCCGGCCGTCATCTTGCTCAGCGCCGCAAACAGGATCTCGATGCGATGCACGCGGATCGCGCTGTTGGCGACCTCGACGCTGGCATTGGTGTAGCGCGTGCAACGCTGCCGGCCATTGTTGTGCAGCTTGATCGTGGAGATGCCGCGGATCGTCTCCATCATTTCGCTTTGGACGTTGGCCGAGTTGATGAGCATCGAGTGCGTGGATTCCTCCAGCCTCACGTAGGTGAACCAGCGCAGCACCGCGTAGGCCGCCACCGTCAGCACGGTGATCACGGTCAGCGAGACGCTGTAGTGGTAGATGAAGGCGAGCGTGAGGACCAGCATCGCTCCGTCGAGCACCGACTCGACCAGTCGCGTGGAGATCGTGCGCTGAATCGAATCCACCGAGCCGGCGCGCGACAGCAGGTCGCCCATGTGGCGTTTCTCGAAGAAGTCCACCGGCAGGCGCAGCAGGTGCGAGAACGCATTGCTCGACCATTGCACCTTCATCAGCGTGCTGATCCACAACACCACCCATGAGCGCAACGCGCCCACCACCGACTGGAAAACGAACGCGAACACCATGCCCATCATGATCAGGCCGAGCAGGTCGCGGTCGGCCAGGGCGATTACCTGGTCGATCAGCCACTGGGTGAGCAGCGGCACGACGAGCACGAACACTTCCAGCGTGACCGACAGCATCAGCACCTGCAGCAGTGCACGCTTGAGCCCGGTCACGTGGCCGATCAGCGATCTCCACGGCAGCTTGCGCCGTTCGCTGAGCTTGCGGAACTGCGGCTTGCGCACGAGTTCGAGCGCGACGCCGGTGAAGTGCTTGGACACCTCATGCAGCGGCAGCGTGCGCCGGCCATGGGCCGGATCGAGCAATCGCGCACGCTTGCCGTCGCAAGCCTCCAGCACCACGAAGTGGTTGAGGTCCCAGTGCAGGATGCAGGGTGTGCGCAGCTGTGGCAGCTCTTCCAACTCGAGCCGCAGCGGGCGCGCCGCCAGCGACAGGCTCTCGGCGATCTCCATCAGGCGCTGCAGGCTGCTGCCTACCAGCGAATTCGGAAAGCGGCGCCGGAGTGCCTGCAGGTCGGTGTCGTGGCCGTGGTGACGCGCGATCATGGCCAGGCACGCGAGACCGCATTCGGAGGCCTCGTTCTGGGCGATGAACTCGATACGCCGGCGCAAGCCGAGGCGCAGGCGTTCGATCATCGCGTGATGCGTGGATGCGTGTGCCATGGGTCGGTGCCGGCTCAGGAGTTGGCGCGCTGGCGCATGCCGAACACCGGCTCGAACACCCATTCAAGCAGGCTGCGACGCTCGAGCAGGATGTCCGCCTCGACGGCCATTCCCGGCAGCAGGCGCAAGGCGCTGTCACCGGCGACCAGCTGCTGGTTGGGCAGTTCGACGCGCACCCGGTACAGCGGCTCGCTGGTCGCCACCGGGCTGCCGGTCAGGCTTTCAATCTCGTCCTTGCCCAGTGCATTGCGCGCCACGTCGCGTACCTTGCCCTGCTGCATGCCGAACTTCTGGTACGGATAGGCGGGATAGCGCAACAGCACCGTCGCGCCGACGTCGATGAAGCCGATCTCCCTGCTCGGCAACAGCAACTGCGCTTCGATCCGTGCATTGCGCGGCAGCACCGACAGCAGCGGCTGACCGGCCTTCACCGTCTGCCCCGGCGAAACCAGGATCGCGGCCACGGTGCCCTCGCGCGGGGAGCGCAGCGCGCTCGCCCGACCTTGCTCGTTGAGCGCCAGCTGCCGCGTGCTGTCGGCCAGACGCTGCTCGATGTCGCTGCGCTCGGTGGCGCTCTTGTCGGGAAACTGTCGCAGTTGCTGCTGCAGGTCGATGCGCTCGCGCTCGGTGTCGATGCGCTGGCGCTGCAGGGCCAACAGCTGTGACCTGGCATCCACCGCCGGGCGCTCATACTGCTGATGCAGCTGCACGCGCGAGATGATGCCCCGGTCGGCGAGCGGTATCACCCGCGTGAGCATCCGCTGGGTGTCATCGACCTGCTTCTGCTGCAGGCGGATCTGCCGGTCGATCGTGGCGACCTGCTGGTGGAGCAGGTCCACGCGGGTCGCGAGGCCGTTGCGCTGCAGTTCGCTCGAGCGCTCGTGTCTTGCCAGATCGGCGCGCAGGCTGTCGCGCTGGTGGGCGATCTGCTCGCTCACCTGCGCCGAGGTGTCCTCGAATGCCGGACTGCTGTGGTCC
Source organism: Lysobacterales bacterium (assembly GCA_014338185.1). GTDB lineage: Bacteria > Pseudomonadota > Gammaproteobacteria > Xanthomonadales > Rhodanobacteraceae > Dokdonella_A. The sequence continues at coordinate 56,950 of QUBV01000007.1, forward strand.
TGGTTCAGGTCCAGCAGCAGCTGGTCGGCCGCCACGCTGTCGCCGTCCTTGACGTGCACGTTCTCGACGATGCCTGGGCCGGGGGCGAGCACCACCGAGATTCCCGCCATGGGCACGAGGTGCCCGCTGCTGCGCGCCCTCGCGGTGTAGCCTCCGAAGGCCAGCAGCAACATGACGCAGGCGGCGAGCGTTGCCGCCAGCGTGATCCATACCCAGCGCCCCGGCGGCGAGGCGATGATCACCTCGCCGAGGCCATGTTTCTGGCGCGAGGCCTGGACCTCGCGCCGAAATCGCTGCGTCATCGGAACCTCCAACGACCGTCAGGATTGCCGGCGACGACTGGACGACGTCGCGATTCCGGTGGGTACCGTCCAGCGATCATCACACCGCAGATTTTGCCGGCGCATCCACAAATTTGTGGATGCGCCGGCGATTCCCCCATGACGATTGGGCATAACCACGTACAGCCATCCAGACGGCCATGCCCGCGGTGCTTGCATAACGCTCCGACAGCGTTGCGATGGATGGCCGGACCGGGCGCGGCACCGTCGCGTCGACGGCTGCGTGCGAGCCATGACCGAGGCCTCATGCACGCGCATGGCAGCGCGCATGCGACACTCATGGCATGCACGCGCAACCGGTCCAATGGCACGGCACGCCGTGCCTGCAGCTGCAGGCGGATGGCGCCAGCGCGATGGTCGCGCTGCATGGCGCGCAGCTGCTGTCGTGGCGCACGCCTGATGGCCGCGAGCGCCTCTTCCTGAGCGAGCGCGCGCGGTTCCACGAGGGCAGCGCCATTCGCGGTGGGATACCGGTGATATTTCCCCAGTTCGGCGCGCGCGGGAGCTTGCGCAAGCATGGCTTCGCGCGCCTGCATGCCTGGCGCTGCGTGGGCGTGGACACGCATGCGGCGCGCTTCGAGCTGGCTGGCGTGCCAGGCGATGGGGAGTGGCCGCACGCGTTCGTGGCGCGAGTGCGGGTCGAACTCGGTGCGCAGCATCTGGGGATCGGGTTCGAGGTGGAAAACCGTGGCGCAGAGCCGTTCACCTTCACTGCCGCATTGCACAGCTACCTGCGCGTGGACGACTGCGCCGCGGTGGTCCTGCACGGGCTGCAGGGCCTGCGCTACGAGGACAGTGCCGCTGGCGGCACCTTGGCACTGGAACAGGCGTCGATGCTGCGCGTGGACGGCGAGCTCGACCGCGTCTATGCCGCGGTCAGCGCGCCGGTCGAGCTGCATGAGGGCAACGCGCGCCTGCAGGTCACGCAGCACGGCTTCGGTGACGTGGTGGTGTGGAATCCGGGTGCCGCGCTGGCGGCGCGCATCGACGACCTCGCGGCGGGCGAGTACCGCCACTTCGTCTGCGTCGAGGCCGCGCAGGTCCTGCAGCCGGTGCGGCTGCCCCCACGCGCATGCTGGCGCGCGGGCCAGGGACTGCGGGTGATGCCGCGCGCGGATTGACGCCGCGCGTGGCGGTGCTGGCGTGCCATGCATGCACGGCCGCGCGCGCCCGGCGCACGCCATTGCGCCGCCGCCGCCGGCCCGCTGTAATGCCCGATCCTCGACCACGGAATCAATGCAATGGCCATCCTCCGCATGGGTGATCTCGATCTCGCCGGCAAGCGCGTGCTGATCCGCGAGGACCTCAACGTGCCGATCGAACACGCCGCCGACGGCCATGCGCGCATCAGCTCCGAGGCGCGCATCCTCGCCGCATTGCCCACGCTGCGCCTGGCGCTCGAGCGCGGCGCGGCGGTGATGGTGATGTCGCACCTGGGTCGCCCCAAGGAGGGCGTATGGACGCAGGAGGACTCGCTGGCGCCGGTGGCGCAGCGGCTGTCGCAGCTGCTGGGGCGCGAGGTGCCGCTGCTGCGTGACTGGACCGATGGCGTGACGGTGGCGCCGGGCCAGCTCGTGCTGCTGGAGAATTGCCGCATGAACGTGGGCGAGGCCAAGGACGACCCGGTCCTCGCGCAGAAGTACGCGGCGCTGTGCGACGTGTACGTGATGGATGCGTTCGGTACCGCGCACCGCGCGCAGGCCTCGACCCACGGCGCGATCCGCCACGCGCGCATCGCCGCGGGCGGCCCGCTGCTCATGGCCGAGCTCGATGCGCTGGGCAAGGCCATGGAGCACCCCGCGCGGCCGCTGCTGGCGATCGTGGCCGGATCCAAGGTATCGACCAAGCTCAGCCTGCTCGAAAACCTCGTCGGCAAGGTCGATCAGCTCATCGTCGGCGGCGGCATCGCCAACACCTTCATCGCCGCCTGTGGCTATCCGGTCGGCAAGTCGCTGGTCGAGCCCGACCTGCTCGACACCGCGCGCCGGATCATCGCCGACGCCAAGGCGCGCGGCGCCGAGGTGCCGATTCCGGTCGACGTGGTGGTGGCGCCGGAGTTCGCGGCCGATGCGCCGGCCACGGTCAAGACGGTGGGCCAGGTCGCATCCGCGGACATGATCCTCGACATCGGCCCGGCCACCGCGCAGCGCTACGCCCAGCTCATCGCGGCCGCGGGCACCGTGGTGTGGAACGGCCCGGTCGGCGTGTTCGAGTTCGACGCGTTCGGCCATGGCACGCGCACGCTCGCGCAGGCGATCGCGGACTCGCCCGCGTACTCGATCGCGGGAGGCGGTGACACGCTCGCCGCGATCGAGAAGTACGGCGTGGCCGCGCAGGTCTCCTACATCTCCACCGGCGGCGGCGCCTTCCTCGAATTCCTCGAAGGGCAGGAACTGCCCGCGGTGGCCGCGCTCAAGGCGCGCGCGTGAAGCTGGCGCTGTTCGACCTGGACGGCACGCTGATCGATTCGCAGGAGGGCATCCTCGCCTCGATCGAACATGCGCTGGGCACGCTCGGCGCGCCGGTGCCGCCGCGCAGCCAGCTGCGGCAGTGGATCGGTCCGCCGCTGCGTGCGAGCTTTCCGTGCGTGCTCGGCGATGACGCCGCCGCGGTCGAGCGTGCGATCGCGCTGTACCGCGAGCGCTATGCCGAGCTGGGTTGGCGCGAGCATGTGGTGTACGCGGGCATCGCCGATGCGATCCAGACGCTCGCGGCGCGCCCGCTCCAACTCGCGGTGGTGACGAGCAAGCCTGCAGCCGATGCCGCGCGCATCATCGCCAGCCTGCCCTTCGGCGCCTGTTTCGCGCGCATCTATGCACCCACGCCCGCAAGTGCCTCGTGCGAGAAGGCGGCGATGATCGCGCAGGCGCTGGCCGATGGCGGCGCGGCGGGCGTCGACGCGGCGATGGTCGGTGACCGCAGCTTCGACATGCACGGTGCGCGCGCCAACGGCGTGCGCGCGCTCGGCGCCGGCTGGGGTTATGGCGGCCGCGAGGAACTGCTCGCCGCCGGCGCGGCCGCGATCGCCGATGCGCCGGCGCAGCTGGGCGCGCTGCTGGCCTGAGCGCGGCGCCCGGCCGGCAGCGTCACACCGGTCACTGCAGCGCCTGCAGGAAGCGCTGCGTGTAGGCCAGCGGTTGCAGGCCGTCCACCGAGTGGCAGATCGGCGAGGCCGAGCCGCTGCTGCCCGCACACGCGGTGTCGCGATCCAGCGACCAGTAGTGCACGCCGGCGAGATTGTTGTTGCGTGCCCATGCCGCGAGCGTGTCGATGTCGGCGAGCGTGAAGGTCTCGCTCACCACGTCGTTGAGGCCGATCATCGGCGTGAGCTCGATCTTGTCCGGCGGCACGCCGTAGCTGTGCATGAGGTTGGCGGCTGCCTGGATCGCCGATGCGCCCATGTCGCACACGCCGCCCACCACCACGCACACGCCCGGGCCGGTCGCGCCGTAGTCCATCACCATGAGGTTGATGGTGTAGTTCTGCAGGCCCGATGCCAGCACCGCGCGCACCACCGCATCGCCGGTGGCATTGACGCCGCCGTGGCTGCCGTCGGACGCCGCGAGCGTGGCCAGCGTGAAGGAGAAGCGCAGCCCCGGGTGGCTGGCCTCGGCGCCGGCTGCCGCGCTCACCAGTGCCTGCAGCTGCGCGGGCGTCTGGCCCGATTCGATGTCGAAGTCGATGCCGCGCAGTTGCGCGCTCGCGTAGCGCGCGATGAACTGGTTGAGGCCAGCGGTCGAGGCGCAGGTGAATGCGCCGGCCGCGCCGCCGGTGGAGACCACGTAGTCGATGCCCGCGGCGGCCAGTGGCGGGATGTTGGCGTCGGCGAACGCCTGTGCGGCCACGCCACCCCAGTTCTCGCTGCCGCATTCGCCGGTGGCGAAGGCCAGCGTGACCGCGTGCAGGCCGGGCAGGTGCGCGGGCAACAAGCCGCCGCTGCCCACCAGCGGGATCGGGCTGCCGAGCACGGCCGTGCGCATCACATTGCCGTTCCAGTCCATGTTGATCGTGACGTCCTTGTACGGGCTGAACAGGAAGCCCTCGCGCACGCCATCGAAACCATTGGCGAAGATCGGATCGACCGGATCGGGCGGGTCGCCACCGCCGTCGCCGCTGCACGCGCCCTGCGCGGTCCACGGCTGCGCCGAGCCGGGTGGGCCGCTGTGCGTGGCCGGCTCCTCGCCCTGCGTCCACCAGTTGGCGAGGTAGTTGACGTGGTCCTGGCTGGCGCGATCACCGCCCACGTACACGGTGCTTGCGGCCCATGCCGGCGCGCAGGCGGGCAGGTCCTGCGCGGGTGACGCGGCGGGGAGGAGGCAGGCGATCACGAGCGCGCACGCGCTGGCGTGGCGCATAGGGGCAACTGGCGGCATGGCCGGAGCATCCTGGGTTGGCGGGCACCGCCATGCTCGCCGACGGCGTGCGCATTGTCGATGCGCGCATGCGCAAAGCGTGAAGCCCGACAACAAGCCGCCGCCGCGATATGCCAATCACTCATGTCGCGGCGGCCACTGGCGCTGGCGCAGCGCCGGCGCCGGCTCACACGAGCTGGATCGTCACCTCGACATTGCCGCGCGTCGCGTGCGAGTAGGGGCAGATGTCGCGATGGGCGGTGTCGACGATGCCCTGCGCCACCGCCGGGTCGAGTCCGGGCAGGTGCACGTCCAGCCGCACCGCAATGCCGAAGCCGGTCGGTTCGCGCGGTCCGATGCCCACATGCGCAGTCACGCTGGTGTCGGCCGGCAGCGTGACCTTCTGCTGGCCCGCGACCAAGCGCACCGCACCCTCGAAGCAGGCCGCGTAGCCGGCCGCGAACAGCTGTTCGGGATTGCTCGCATGGCCGCCCGGGCCGCCCATTTCCTTGGGTACCTTGAGGTCGAAGTCGAGCACGCCATCGCTGCTCTTGACGTGGCCGGCGCGACCACCCTTGGCGGTGGAGGTCGCGGTGTAGAGGATCTTGCTCAGTTTCATGCTGGGTCTCCTTGGGAGTGGCTCGCGAGCGAGCCGGTGAGTCGGGCGAGGCCGCCGCGCAGGCGCGCGAGTGCGGTCGCATCGAGGCCGCTGCGCGCGAGCAGGCAGGCCGGGATCGGCCGCGCCCGCGCATGCAACGCGCGCCCGGCGCGCGTGAGGCGCACCTCGACCTCGCGTTCGTCGCTGCGGCGACGCGTACGCGTGACCAGTCCGGCCGCTTCCATGCGCTTGAGCAGCGGCGTGAGCGTGCCCGAGTCGAGTGCGAGGCGCTGGCCGAGCTCGCGCACGCTGCGGCCGTCGTCCTGCCACAGCACCAGCAACACCAGGTACTGCGGATAGGTCAGGCCGAGCGGCTCCAGCAGCGGCCGGTATGCCGCGGTCATCGCGCGCGAGGCCGCGTACAACGCGAAACACAACTGCTCATCGAGCAGCAGCGAGGCGGGGGGAGTGGTCACCCGGCCATTGAAGCAGCCATCGACATTGCATGCAATTGAATTGTGCACAATGCAGTGTGCTGGATGGCCGGCGTTCAGGCCCGCGTCGCTCGCGCGCATCCGCCCGTGCTGGTGCCAGCCATGGACACCGCGGCGCCGGCGCGGTAGCCACGCGATGGCGGACGCGGGCGTTTGCAGTCGCAGCACGTGCCAAGCCGCGCCGGTTGGCTGCCTTCACGGCGGCGCCGCGCACGCCATGCGCTCGCGTATGATCGGGCGCTGTCGCCCCGTGCCCCGGACCCGCCTGTGACCGAACAACTGCGCCGCACCAAGATCATCGCCACCCTGGGCCCGGCCACCGATGCGCCGGGCGCACTGCGCCAGCTGCTTGCCGAGGGCGTCAACGTGGTCCGCCTGAACCTGTCGCACGGCACGGCGGACGATCATCGCGCGCGTGCGGCGGCAGTGCGCGCCGCCGCCGGCGAACTGGGCGTGGAGATCGCGGTGCTGGCCGACCTGCAGGGGCCCAAGATCCGCATCGAACATTTCGCGGCCGGCGCGGTCGAGCTCGGCGCCGGCGCGCCGTTCAGCCTCGATTGCCGCGCCGACGCGCCCGCGGGCGATGCCACGCGCGTGGGCGTGTCGTACCTGGACCTGTGGCGCGACGTGAAGCCTGGCGACGTGCTGCTGCTCGACGATGGCCTGGTCTCGCTCGAGGTGGTCGCGGTAGCCGACCGGCGCGTGGACTGCGTGGTGCTGGCGGGCGGCCGGCTGTCCGACCGCAAGGGCATCAACCGCCTCGGTGGCGGCCTGACCGTGGCGGCGCTGTCGGACAAGGACCGTGCCGACATCCATCTCGCCGCCGAAATGGCGGTGGATTTCCTCGCGGTGTCCTTCGTCAAGACCGCGGCCGATGTCGAGCAGGCGCGGCGCCTGCTGCGCGAGGCCGGCGGCGCGGCCGCACTGGTGGCCAAGATCGAGCGTGCCGAGGCGATCGACAACCTCAGCGAGATCGTCGCGGCCGCCGATGCGGTGATGGTCGCGCGCGGCGACCTCGGTGTGGAGATCGGCGATGCCGAACTGCCGGGCCTGCAAAAGAAGATCATCCGCGAGGCGCTGCGCCAGAGCGGCATCGTGATCACCGCGACGCAGATGATGCAGTCGATGGTGGAGTCGCCGATCCCGACCCGCGCCGAAGTGCTCGACGTGGCCAACGCGGTGATCGACGGCACCGACGCGGTGATGCTGTCGCAGGAAACCGCGGCGGGCAAGCATCCGGCGCTTGCGGTGGCGGCGATGCGCCGCGTCTGCCTCGGCGCCGAGCGCCAGTTCGAGCCGGTCGAGGACCTCGATCCGGGCACCCACCGCCTCGACCGCACCGACCAGGCGATCGCGCTCGCGGCGATGTTCCTGGCCGACCGCATCCACGTGCGTGCGATCGTCGCGCTGACCGAGTCGGGCGCGACCGCGCAGTGGTTGTCGCGCTTCCGTTCGACCGTGCCGATCTACGCGCTGTCGCGCAATGCCGCGGCGCGGCGTCGCATGCAGCTGTATCGCGACGTCAATCCGGTGGATTTCGATGCGCGCGGTGCCGGTCCGACCCAGGCCGTGCGCGAGGCCATCGCGCACCTGTTCGCGCTCGGCCGCCTCAGCGCTGGCGATCGCGTGCTGGTCACCACGGGCGATCACACCGGGCGGCTGGGCGGCACCAACACGCTCAAGCTGCTGCAGGTCGGCGAGGCGGGAGCGGCGGTCGGCCTGAGCGACCTGTGACGGCCGGGCCCGACCGGGCCCGGCGTCCAATCCGCCATGGCCGATGGCGCGACGGGAACAGCGGCGCCAGGTGCGTGTGGTGGCATCGGCTTCGTGCCGCGCCTGCGGGCGGCAATTCCGCGCCGGCGCGGCGGCCGCGCCCCGGCGCCCGGCCACGCACGTAGAATGGACCCAGCGTCGCCGTCGGCGGCGATCGAGGAGGGCGCCATGAATCGTTGCTTCGTTGCCGCGCTGGCACTGGGCCTGGGTAGCGCCGCGATGGCGCAGTCGGTGGATGCGCCCAAGGTGGTCGTGCCCGACAAGCTGGCCGGCTACTGGGTGCTGCTCAACGACTCGGTCGAGGCCGACGTGCCGATCATCGCCAGGAACATCAGTTCGCCCGGCTGCGCCACGGTGTCGTTCGTGGTGGAGAAGAACGGCACCACCAGCCACGTCAAGGTGCAGCGCGTGCAGCCCGAAGGCGACCTCGTGCGCGTGGCCCAGAGCATGGGCAAGCACCTGCGCTTCGAACCGACGGTGGCCAATGCCGATCGCAGCCGCGTGTTCAGCTGGCTCATCTTTCCGTTCAACTCGCCCGCCGATGCGGCCGCGCGCAGCGCGATGATGCAGCCGTGCGTGATCGACAAGCTCGAGTGGAAGGACCGCTGATGCCATGAACCGGGGGGCGGGGGCGTGATCATGGCGACGCGCGGGCGGTGGTGATGGACTTTCGCCTGTGCAGCGGGTGTGGTGCGGTGGCCGGCTCCGGCGAATCCGCCTGCATGCACTGTGGCGGCGCGGTGGTCGCGGCCGACGCGAGCGCTTTCATCGGCAAGACCTTCGGCAAGTATGAACTGCTCGATGTGATCGGCCGCGGCGGCATGGGCGTGGTGCTCAAGGGCCGCCATGCCACGCTCGACACGCTGGTCGCGGTCAAGCTGCTGCTGCCGGGGCTGGGCGACCCCGCGTTCGCCGAGCGGTTCCGACGCGAGGCGCGGTTGCTCGCGAGCCTGCGCCATCCCAACATCGTCGAGGTGCACGATTTCGACGTGGCGCCGGGCGGCCTGCCGTACTACGTGATGGAATTCCTGCACGGACAGTCGCTGGCCGAGGAGCTGGCGGCGGCGCCGCGGGGCCTGGGCTGGGCACGTGTGCTTGCGATCACGCGTCGCGTCGCCGACGCGCTGGAAGTCGCGCACGAGCACGGCATCGTGCATCGCGACCTCAAGCCCGAGAACATCTTCATCGCACGCGACGGTTCGCGCGAGCACATCAAGCTGATCGACTTCGGCATCGCCCGCCCCGTCGATGAGGACGACCCGGGCGCATCGCTCACGCGCACCGGCCATGTGATCGGCACGCCGCGCTACTTCGCGCCCGAACAGTTCTACGGCTATCCGGTGACGCCGGCCACCGACCAGTACGCGCTCGCGCTGGTGGTGGCCGAGATGGCCAGTGGCCAGCCGCTGCGCAGCGCGCAGTCGATGGCCGAGGTCACGCTCGACGGCACCGGCCACCTCGCCGATACGCTCGCGCTGCGGCTGCCCGGCGATACGCCCGCCGCGGTGCTGGCCGCGCTCGGGCGCGCGCTCGCGACCGACCCCGGCCGGCGCTTTGCGGATGTGGCCGGCTTTGCGGCCGCCCTCGGCGCCGACGCCGCCACCGGATCCGGTCCGGTGCCCGCGCCGGTGCGGCCAGCGCCTGCCGATGCCACGCGCGTGCGCGCGCGCGCCGCGCGGGGTGTGCGCGAGCGGCTGGCACGCGCATGGCAGCGTCGCCCCGTGCGCTGGGTAGCGGCCGCTGCGCTCACGCTCGCGGTGCTGGTCACTGGCGCGCTGTGGCGCTGGTCGCAGCGCGTGCCCGTCGCGGCCCACGACGCGGCGGCCACCGCGGTGGCACCGGCCGCGGCGCAGGGTCTGCGCCTGCTGGGCGCGGCGCTGGATGTGCCCGTCGATGCGCGCGCGATCCTGGGCCGTTCCGGGGACACGGCCGTACTGGCTGCGCCCAACGGCTGGTACCTGCTGCCGCTGCATGGCCGGACCACGCCCAGCCGGGTCAGCCTGCCGCCGGGACGGCGCCTGCTCGGCACCCTCGAGGCAGGCCAGCTCGCGTTGCTCGATGGCGATGCGCTGCTGCGGTTCGATCCGGTCAGTGGCGAGAGCAGCACGCTCGCGCGCCTGCCGCGCGACCATCCGCGCAACGCCGCGATGCAGGTCGCGCCCGATGCGCGCACCGTGCTGGTGGCGCAAGGCGATGACCAACTCGTCTATCGCCTCGAGGCGGGCCAGCTCAAGCCTCTGGGCAAACTTGCCGGCGAGGCACGCGCGCAGGCCGTGGCGCTCGGACGCGACTGGATCGCGGCCGCCTCGTACGACGGCGCGCGCCTGCGGGTGTATCGCAGCGCCGACGCCACGCTTGCAGCCGAGCATGTGCTCGACGCGGGACGCGTGCGCGATCTGCGCGTGCTGGACGCGCCCGCGCGTGTCGCGGCGGCGAGCTTCGGGCCCGAACTGCGCGTGTTCGCGCTCGACGATGCGGCACCGCCACGCACGCTGTCGCTGCCGCGTGGCGCGCAGGCACTGGCCTGGCTGCCCGATTACCCGACCTTGCTCGCGGCGGGCGAGGGCGGCCTGGCCCTGTGGCGCGATCCGGGCTGGCTCGATCAAAGCCACGCCGAGGTGGCATCGGCCGCGGGCGCGCTGCATGCCGACGGCGGCGGCGTGCTGCTGCTCGACGCGCAGGCGCACCGCCTGTATCGCTATGCCTACGGCCACCTGCCGATCGCCGCGCAGCACGACCTCGGCAAGGACGAGGCCTGGGCCGTGCACGTGGACGCCGGCAGCGGTGATGTGTTCGTGGGCGCGCGCGATGGCGCGGTGTATCGCCTGCATGGCGGACAACTCGACACGTATCGCGTGCATGCCGATGGCGTGACCGCGCTCGATGGCGATGCCGGACACCTGGCCAGCGCCTCCGACGACCGCACCGTGGCGATCTGGAACCTGCCTTCGATGAGTGTGCAGTGGCGTACGCGCGGCCACGACTTCCTCGTCAACCAGTTGCAGTTGCAGGGCAATGCGCTGTGGTCGAGTTCATCCGACGGCACCCTCAAGCGCTGGCGCTGGCCCACGCTGGAAGAGGAGGCCAGCATCGACCTGCGCAAGCTGAACGGCGGTGCCCCGCTGAGCCTGCATGCCTTCCATGTCGATGCCACGGGCCGGCGCGCGGTGGTGGGCAGCTGGAACCACCTGCTGTTGCTGGTCGAGCGCGCGGGCGAGCGTTGGCAGCTGCAGAAGTTGCCGCTGGTGAGTTCGGGCGGCTACCACGTGCTCGACCTGCCCGAGGTCGGGCTGGTGCTGGTGCAGGGCACCCTGCCGACGCGCTTGTATGCGTGGGACTGGCAGGCACGTGCGCTGTACGACATCCCGGATTTCGGCCTCGACTTCTTCGCGTTGGTCGCCGATGGCAGCGGTGCCGGCGCGCTGGCGGCAGGCACCGGTGTGGTGGCGCACTACCGCTTCGGGCGCGACGCCAATGGCGAACCGCGCTGGTTCGCCGCGCTCGGCCTGGCCAGCGACCTGGGCGCGCTCAGCGCCGCCGACCTCGATGCCGGCCGCCACCGACTGTGGGTCGCCGACGGCTCGGGCCGGCTGCTGGCACTGGACAGCGCGGACTGGCGCCTGCCGCCCTCCCATTCCGGCGTGGCGAAGCGCCGCAGCACCTTGCGCGCGGAGCCCTGAATCCGAACCCCGGGCTGGCCTATAATCGCCGGTTCTTCCCGGCGCCGACCAGCGCCCTGTCCCTTGTACGGAGTCCATGATGAGTATCGAAGAGCTCGAAAGCATCGCCCAGGCCATGGTGGCTCCGGGCAAGGGCATCATCGCGATCGACGAATCCACCGGCACGATCAAGAAGCGGTTCGATTCGGTGGGCGTGCCCAACACCGAGGAAAACCGCCGTGCCTACCGTGAGATGCTGCTGACCGCGCCCAAGCTGTCCGAGCACATCTCCGGCGCGATCCTGTATGACGAGACGATCCGCCAGGCCACCAAGGCCGGCGTGCCATTCACGCGCATCATGACCGAGGCGGGCATCCTGCCCGGTATCAAGGTCGACCTCGGCGCCAAGCCGCTGGCCGGTTTCCCGGGTGAACTGGTGACCGAGGGTCTCGACGGCCTGCGCGAGCGCCTGGCCGAGTACGTCAAGCTCGGCGCCAAGTTTGCCAAGTGGCGTGCGGTGATCACGATCGGCGAGGACACTCCGAGCGGCACCTGCATCGAGGCCAATTCGCATGCGCTCGCGCGCTATGCGGCGCTGTGCCAGGAAGCGGGCATCGTGCCGATGGTCGAGCCGGAAGTGCTCATGGACGGCGACCACGACATCGACGTGTGCTACGAGGTGACCGAGGCCACCCTCCGCTCGCTGTTCGGTGCGCTGTACGAGCACAACGTGCTGCTCGAAGGCACGATCCTCAAGGCCAGCATGGTGGTGTCGGGCAAGGACTGCCCCGACCAGGCCGAGGTCGAGGAAGTCGCCGAGATGACGATCCGTTGCCTCAAGGCCGCGGTGCCCGCCAACCTGCCCGGCATCGTGTTCCTGTCGGGCGGGCAGAGCGACGAGCAGGCCACCGCGCATCTCAACGCGATGAACCAGATGGGCCCGCACCCGTGGCCGCTGTCGTTTTCCTATGGCCGCGCGATGCAGAGCGCCGCGCTCAAGCTGTGGGCCAAGGACATGCAGGCCAATTTCGCCCAGGCGCAGGGCACCGTGTTCGCGCGTGCGCGCGACAACGGCCTGGCTGCGCTGGGCCAGTGGAAAAAGTCGGCCTGATCCGCTGCGCCGCGCATCGCGCGCAGCGTGGAGGCGTAAACGGGCGCCATCGGCGCCCGTTTTCGTTGTGGCGCTGCAGGTGCGCGCCACCGCCCGCGGACTCGCTCAGGCGGCGTTCTGCTTGGGCGCATCGAGCGAGGCGAGCCACTCGTCGTCGGAGCCTTCGTTGAAGCCCTCGAACAGGAAGGTCGACAGGTAACGCTCGCCGGTGTCGGGCAGCATCGCGAGCAGCACCGACCCTGCGGGCGCGCTTTGCGCGATCCGCAGCGCGGCCGCCGCGGTCGCGCCCGAGGACAGGCCCACGAACACGCCTTCCTCGGCGGCCAGGCGCCGCGCGGTGTCACGCGCGAGCACGTCGTCGATGAGTTCGACCTGGTGGGCGACCGTGCGCGACAGCACGCCGGGCAGGAAGTCCGGCGTCCAGCCCTGGATCTTGTGCGGGTTCCAGGCCTGGCCCGACAGCAACGGTGCCGCCGCCGGCTCGGCCGCCACGATCTTCACTTCCGGCCGTGCCAGACGCAGCACTTCGCCCGCGCCCGTGAGCGTGCCGCCGGTACCCCAGCCGCTGACGAAGAAGTCGAGCCGCTTGCCCGCGAAGTCGCTGAGGATCTCGGCGCCGGTGGTGCTGCGATGGTAGGCCGGATTGGCCTCGTTCTCGAACTGGCTGGCAAGGAACCAGCCGTGCTTGCGGGCCAGTTCCTCGGCCTTCTTGACCATGCCCACGCCACGCTCGGCCGCGGCGGTGAGGATCACCTTGCCGCCATAGGCGCGGATCAGCTTGCGCCGTTCAAGCGAGAACGTCTCGGTCATCACCGCCACGAACTTGTAGCCGCGTGCGGCCGCGATCATCGCCAGCGCCACGCCGGTATTGCCCGAGGTGGCCTCGACGATGGTGTCGCCGGGCTTGAGCAGGCCACGCGCTTCCGCATCGAGCACGATGCCCAGTGCGAGGCGGTCCTTGACCGAGCCGCCGGGGTTGAAGGCTTCGACCTTGACATACAGGTCGACGTGCTTGGGCGCGATGCGGTGCAGCTTGACGATGGGCGTGCGACCGACGGCGTCGAGGATGTTCTGGTAGATCATGGCGGGTCTCCGTGGAAGTGTCAGGCGGCGTGGGGCCAGGCCTGGGTCAGGCTGGCGGGAGTGAGCGGCGCTGCGCCGAACCAGTGCAGGGTCGGCGCGAACGCGGCGACTTCGCCCAGGATCAGCAGGGCCGGCGAGGTGACGTTGTGTGCGCGCGCACGCTGCGGCAGTTCATCGAGCGTGCCCGTGACCACGCGCTGCTCCGGGCGCGAGCCGTTCTCGATCAGCGCGAACGGCGTGGCGGCGGCGCGACCATGCGCGAGCAGGCGTTCGCGCACGCTCGCGAGCGCGGCCACGCCCATGTAGATCGCCAGTGTCTGGCGTTCCTGTGCCAGCGCGGCCCAATCCAGCAGGTCGAGCGATTCGCGGCAATGCGCGGTCACCAGACGCACCGATTGCGCATGCTCGCGATGGGTGAGCGGGATGCCAGCGTAGGCGGCGCACGCGAGCGCCGCAGTGATGCCCGGCACCACCTCGTAGTCGACGCCGTGGCTGCGCAGGAACTCCAGTTCCTCGCCGCCGCGTCCGAACACGAACGGGTCGCCCCCCTTGAGCCGCACCACGCGACGGCCGGCGCGCACATGCGCGAGCAGCAGCGCGTGGATCTGGTCCTGGCCGATCGATGGGTGGCCGGCTTCCTTGCCGACCGCGATGCGCTGAGCGTCGCGTCGTGCCAGATCGAGGATCTCGGGTGCGACGAGGCGGTCATGCAGGATCACGTCGGCCTCGTTGAGGGCGCGCAGTGCATTGAGCGTGAGCAGGCCGGGGTCGCCCGCGCCGGCGCCCACCAGCACCACGCTGCCGCGCGCAGCCGTGCCCTGTGCCTGCAGGCTGCGCTCGAGTGCGCGCTCGGCCTGCTCGGCCTGGGCGCGGCGCAGATGGGCGAGCACCGGGCCGTTGAGCAGGTTGGTGTAGAAACCGCGGCGCGTCGCCGCGTCGGGTACGTGCTCGCGGATGCGCTCGCGCTGGCGTTGCAGCAGCGCCGCGAGCGGGCCGAGCGCGGCATCGAGCAGCGCTTCCAGTCGTTGCCGCAGCCAGCGCGCCAGCATTGGCGCGCTGCCACCCGAGGAGATCGCCACCAGCAGCGGCGAGCGATCCACGATCGCTGGCACATGGCAGCTCGACAGGGCTGCATCGTCGACCACGTTGACGAACAGCCGTCGTTGCAAGGCGTCGGCGGCGATGCGCTGGTTGAGCGCGGCATCCGCGGTCGCAGCCACCACCAGCCAGCGGCCGTCGAGCCAGTGGCTGGCGTAGCGCTCGGCCTGGTAGTGCAGGCTACCCGCGCGCGCAAGGTCGGTGATGGCGGGGCCGCTGCGCGGTGCCAACACGGTCACCTCGGCTCCCGCAGCCAGCAACAGCGCGACCTTGCGCGCAGCCACTTCGCCCGCGCCGACCACGAGGACCGGGCGTTGGCGCAAGTCGGCGAACAGCGGGAACAAGTGCATGAAAGTGGCCGTATGGATGGCTGGATGTCCCATGCTCCGCCGCCATGGCGCGGTGCGGAAATGACCGTTGGCGTCGGCCATATGCCGCCACGGCATGATGCGATGCAGCGGCCGCGCCACGCCATCGGCCTATTGGCGTGGCCATCTAGACGTCCAAATAATCTTCGGTTATGCTCGCGGCACCCATGTTCCGACCCATACTGGTCGCCCCGAGGCAGACGCGATGAAACACGCCCCCTGCAAGCGAATGTGTTGTCGTCGCGCGCCGCCTTGCCGTGCCCATCCCAACCTGCGATGCCCACTGGACTCCGGATCATGACCCTCGCCCAACTGCGTTACCTCATCGCCATTGCCGATTCCGGCCTCAACATCACGCTTGCCGCCGAGCGCGTCCATGCGACGCAGCCGGGGCTGAGCAAGCAGCTCAAGCAACTGGAAGAAGAACTCGGCTTCACCCTGTTCACGCGCCGCGGCAAGAGCCTGGATGCCGTCACCGCCGCCGGCGCCACGGTCATCGAGCGCGCGCGCATCATCGTGGCCGAGGCCGCCAACATCCGCGCACTGGCCGCCAACCTGCGCAACGAGGCGCACGGCGACCTGCGCATCGCCACCACCCACACCCAGGCGCGCTATGCCTTGCCGGGCGCGATCGCGGGCCTGCGCAAGCGCTTCCCCGATGTCGGGGTGCACCTGCAACCGGGTGGCGATGCCGAGATCCTCGAATTGCTCGATCGCGGCGAGACCGATCTCGCGGTCATCTCCACCGCGGGCCATCGACCCGAAGGGCTGGCGCTGCCGGTGTATCGCTGGGAGCGCGTTGCGCTGGTGCCGCGCGGCCACGCGCTGACCAAGCTCGGCCGTGCGCCGACGCTGGCCGACCTCGCGGCCTTCCCGCTGGTGAGCTATGAGTCCTCGCTCAAGCCCGATTCGTCGCTGCGGCGAGCGTTCGAAGGCGCCGGACTCGAACTCAAGCTCGCCTTCACCGCGCGTGATGCCGATCTCATCCGCACCTATGTCGGTGCGGGCCTGGGCGTGGGCATCCTGGCCGAGATGGCGCTCGATGCCGGCGATCGCGAACTGGTGGCACTGCCGATCGACGGGCCGCTGCCCAGCTGCACGACCTGGATCGTGCTGCGCCGCGACCGCGTACTGCGCGACTACGCGCTCGAGTTCATCGCCCGCCTCGCGCCGCAGCTCGATCGACGCGACGTACGCCGCGCCTTCGACCACGGCATCGCCGCCGACCAGTGGCCCGCGCCACCGCGCTGGCGCGAGCTCGACGCCGCACGCCTCGCCGCCTGACCCAAACCCGGGTCAGAGTCGAGTTTTGCCAGTCTCGGGCAGGTCCGTGGTCTCGTTCGAGCCTTTCCTCGGCCGCCCGATTTTCTTCGGTCCGAACCTCATGCCCAGCTGTGCCTCGAGGCCACGGACGAACCCGTCCGATCCCAGCACTCGCTGACACTGGATGTGTCGGCGAATGGCAGAGGTCTCGTTCGCGTCGACGGGTTGCATGACCCAGGCCCGGTAGTTGCGCCGCTGCACTTCTGGCGTGCTGCCGAAGTTCGCCAGCACCGGATGCGGGGTGATCATCGGGTCGTGCGCGCCCAGGGCATGGTGTCGATGGCTCGACCACCGGTAGTCGGCAGGATCGGCAACCATGTTTGCGCGAACCGGATTGAGCTCGATATAGCGGTGACACTGCAGCAAGTAGGGTTCGTCGGCAACGACGCATGCCTTGTAGCGACCCTCCCACAGCGTTCCGGTTCGACCGTATCGATCATTGAAGTAGCGGACATAGCGTCGTCCAAGCGCTTGCATGGCGCGCCCGACACCGCCCGGGCTGGATGGCGTGATCAACAGGTGCACGTGGTTGCTCATCAGGACGTGGGCGTGTATCGCGCAACCTTCATGCAACGTGATTTCACGCAGGTCCTGCAGGTATCGCACATGATCTATCGCGGCGAGGAAGCATGGCTGGCGATCGTTGCCACGCTGGATCACATGTTGGGTGATGCCGGGAAGGTCAAGTCGTGGGGGGCGCGGCATGCTGCAATCCTTGCAAGGTCGGATTGGAGCATGCTGGCCGCGGCCTGCAGTTCCGTCTGTGGGTGCCGGGCGGGTGTGTGCGTAGGAAAAAGGCGACTCTGACCCCGGATTAGATCTCGAGGTGCAGCCCGCACTCGCGCTTGAGGCCGAAGAAGCGCGTGTCTTCGGCCGTCATGCCGGGTTCGAGTCGGCGCGTGGTGTGCACGTCACCGATCGACACGTAGCCTTCGTCCCACAGCGGGTGGTAGGGCAGGTCGTGGCGGGCGAGGTACTGGCCCACGTCGCGATCGCTCCAGTCGGCAATCGGGTGGGCCTTCCAGCGCCCGTTGCGCAGTTCGAGGAAGGCGCGCTCGGCGCGCGAGGCCGACTGGGTGCGGCGCAGACCCGACAGCCAGCTGCGGGCGTCCAGTTCCGCGAGCGCGCGCTGCATCGGCTCCACCTTGGCCAGGCGGTTGTAGCGCTCGATGCCTTCCAGCCCCTGTTCCCACAGGCGGCCGTGACGTGCCTCCAGCCACGCGGCGCCCAGGGGCGGGCGGTAGACCTTGAGGTTGAGTCCGAGCCGTTCGGTAAGCGTGTCGGCGAAGCGATAGGTCTCGGCAAACAGGTAGCCGGTATCGATGAGGATCACCGGCATGTCCGGATCGCGCGAGGCGACCAGGTGCAGCATCGCGGCCGCCTGTGCGCCGAAGCTCGACGACAGCACCTGCTGCCGCGGCAACGCGCGCAGCATCCAGTCCACGCGCTGCTCGGCGTCCAGCGTGGCCAGGTGTGCGTTGAGCGCGGCCAGCGCCGTGGGTTGGCTGGCGGCGGTATCGAGGTCGGGCAGCTTCATGCGCTTGCCTGCACGGGGTCGGCAGCGGGTTCGACCACGCCGCTGCGCACGAGGAAGTCGCCAAAGCCTTCATCCGGTGCGCGCCCGGCCGCGTAGCGCGCGAACAGGGCATCGAGTTCGGCGAGGATGTCGCCTTCGGCGATGTTGTCGCGGTACAGGCGATTGAGGCGGCGGCCGCCGAAGTCGGCACCCAGGCGCAGGTCGTAGCGGCCCGGCGCGCGGCCGATCAGCGCGATCTCGCCCAGATAGGGCCGCGCGCATCCATTGGGGCAGCCCGACACGCGCAGGCCGATCGGCGCATCGGCGAGGCCGTGGCTCGCCAGCAACGCTTCGAGCTTGTCGAGCAGACTCGGCAGGTAGCGCTCGGCCTCGGCCATCGCCAGCCCGCAGGTGGGCAGCGCGACGCATGCGATCGCGTGGCGGCGGATGCCGCTGCCGCGCCGCCACGCATCCAGGCCATGCTCGCGCACCAGCGCGTCGATGCGCTCGCGCTCGCCGGGCTCGACGTTGGCGATGATGAGGTTCTGGTTGCAGGTGAGGCGGATATCGCCGCGATGGACCCGGGCGATCTCGCGCATGCCGGTGAGCCAGGCCGCGCCGGGCTTGTCCGCGATGCGGCCGGACTCGACCGCGAGCGTGAGGTGCCAGCGGCCGTCGCTGCCTTCGAGCCAGCCGTGGCGGTCGCCGTTGTGGTCGAACTTGAAGTCGCGCGCCGGCGCCAGCGCAAACCCAAGGCGCTGTTCGAGTTCGGCCACGAAGGTGTCCACGCCGCGGCGATCGAGCGTGTATTTCAGGCGCGCATGCCTGCGCTCGCAACGATCGCCCCAGTCGCGCTGGATCGCGATGACCTGTTCGGCCAGCGCGAGCACGCGCTCGGGCGGCACGAAGCCGATCAGCGTGCCCAGGCGCGGATAGGTGCTCGCATCGCCCGCGGTGGCGCCCATGCCGCCGCCGACCGCGACGTTGAAACCGACTAGTTCGCCCCGTTCGATGATCGCGATGAGGCCGAGGTCCTGCGCGAACACATCGATGTCGTTGGTCGGCGGGATGGCGACGCCGATCTTGAACTTGCGCGGCAGGTAGGTGGGTCCGTACAGCGGCTCACTCTCCTCGCCGCCGGCGACCTTGTTCTCGTCGAGCCAGATCTCGTGGTAGGCGCGCGTCCTGGGCAGGAACTGCTCGGACAGGCGTCGGGCCCAGTCCCAGGCGATTGCGTGCGCGGCCGACTCCACGGGGTTGACCGAGGCGACCACGTTGCGGTTGACGTCGCCGCAGGCCGCGACCGTGCTCGACAGATTGGCGTTGATCGCGGCGATGGTGGCCTTGAGCTCGCGCTTGAGCACGCCGTGCAGCTGGAAGGTCTGGCGCGTGGTGATGCGCAGGCTGCCGTTGGCGTATTCGCGCGCGATCGCGTCGAAGTTGAGCCATTGCTGCGGCGTGACCACGCCACCGGGCAGGCGCGCGCGAATCATGAACGAATAGGCCGGTTCGAGCTTCTGCAGCCGGCGTTCCTCGCGCAGGTCGCGGTCATCCTGCTGGTAGCTGCCGTGGAACTTGAGCACGCGGTTGTCGCCGTGGCTGATCGCGCCGGTGACCGGATCGGCCAGCGATTCGACCAGTGTGCCGCGCAGCAGGCGGCTGGCGGCCTTGATGTGTTCGACGTCGGACAGTTGAGGGCTCATGGCGATGGCTCGATGCGGATGGGAACGGCGCCAGCGGGGCGACGGCCGGGTGACCGGTGCGCCGGGCGACAGGCATCGCCCACGCCGCGCCGGCGCAGTGCGTGCTCAGTAGACATCGCGTGCATAGCGTCCCGCCTCGGCCAGTTCGGTCAGGTACGCGTCGGCGCGCTCCGCATCCACGCCGCCATGACTGGCCACGATCCCGACCAGTGCCGCATGCACGTCGCGCGCCATGCGGCCGGCGTCGCCGCACACATACACGTGCGCGCCGCCTTCGAGACGTGCGTACAGCTCGCGCCCGTGCTCGCGCAGACGGTCCTGCACGTAGGTCCTCGTGCCGTCGCGCGAGAAGGCCAGGTCGAGGCGGTCGAGGCTGCCCTCGCGCAAGGCTTCCTGCCACTCGGTCTGGTAGAGGAATTCGCTGTGGAAATGCCGATTGCCGAACACCAGCCAGTTGCGGCCGCTCGCGCCGGTCTCACGCCGCTCCTGCACGAACCCGCGAAACGGTGCCACCCCGGTGCCGGGGCCGATCATGATGATGTCGCGGGCCGGGTCGAGCGGCAGGCGGAAGCGTTCGTTGCGCTCGATGTAGACCGGCACCTGCGAGGTGTCGTCGGCCTGCGCGAGATGGTGCGAGGCCGCGCCGACGTGGCGGTGCCCGAACGCCTCGTAGTCGACCACGCCGACGGTGAGGTGCACCTCCTCGCCCACGGCCTTGCGGCTGGAGGCGATCGAGTACAGGCGTGGGGTGAGTGGGCGCAGCGCCGCGACCAGATCGCCCGCCGACCAGGTGGCCGGATGGGCCCGCAGCAGGTCGAGCGGCTGGTGGCTGTCGAGCAATCGCGCAAGCGCTTCGCGCTGGTCGGCTTCGAGCAGGCGCTTGAGCTCGGTGTTGTTGCCGCGCTCGGCCTGCGCCGCGATCAGCGGTCGCGCCAGGCGCGTGAGCTCGCGCTCGCGCGTGAGCCACTGGCGCAGCGGCAGGCTGCGCCCCGCATGTGCGACGAGTTCCTCGCCATCGAGCGCGAGCGTGGCCAGCAGGTCGTCGACCAGCCATGCGGGATTGACCGGCCACACGCCCAGTGCATCGCCGGGTTCGTAGTCCAGGCCCGAGCCCTCCAGCGCGAGTTCGATGTGGCGCACGTCGCGTGCGCAGTCGCGCGCGACGATGCGCTGGTTGGCCAGCACGGGCGCCGCGAACGGACGCTCGCGCGTCCAGGCGCTCGAGGCCACCGGCGCGGCACTGCGCAGTGGCGTCACGGTCGCCACGTGCGGCTGCGCCGGCTTGAGCCGTTCGCGGACGAGGCCGAGTGCGCGCTCCAGCCACGGGCTTGCCACTGTGTCGATGTCGAGGTCGGCCTCGCCCAGCGCAAGCAGCGGCGTGGCCCCGAGCTCGGCCAGGCGCGCATCGATGCGCCGGCCGGTCACGCAGAACTGTGGGTAGCTCGAGTCGCCCAGTGCCAGCACGCCGTAGTGCAGGTCGGGCAGGCGCGGCGCGCGCTTGCTGGCGAGGAAGTCGATGAAGCCGCGCGCATCGTCGGGCGGATCGCCATCGCCTTGGGTGCTGACCACCACCACCAGCAGGCGCTCCTGCTTGAGCTCACGCTGCGGATAGGCGCCGGTGCGCAGCACCCGCACCGCAAGGCCGGCGGCTTCGGCATCGCGTGCGAGGCGTTCGGCCACGCGCCGCGAATTGCCGGTTTGGCTGCCATAGACGATGGTGAGGCGCTCCTGCGTCCCGGCCTCGGCCACTGGCGCGATGTGGGCCGATGCGCCTCCGGCCGTGCCCGCTGCGCGCGCGAGCGCGGCCGCGTAGCCCGACAGCCACCACAGCGCCGCGGCGTCGAGGCCCTCGAGCAGGGGCAGCAGCGCTGCCGACTTGGCCTCGGACAACGGCAACAGTGGCAGCGGCGTGACGGCAGACATGCAGCGGACTCCGTTTGGACATCCATACGTCCATGTCCGAATCCTAGGTGGCGCCGCGCTGCCGCCGGAAAGGACGCTTCGTCATGCGCATATGCAGGGTGCCGCGCGTGGGCAGGCGCGCGGCGGCATGGCCGTCGGTACCGCGAATGACGCGCCCGGTCGATGCCGCATGATGCAACGCAACACGCGTGTACAGGAACATGAACGTTTACACATCAACATGTTGCGTCGCAATCAGCCAATTCATGTACGCATGGGTATTGGAAGATACCAACCCAGTACATATTATTCGCGGCGACCATGATCCAGACCAAAGACAACAG
The DNA here is from genome assembly GCA_014338185.1 of Lysobacterales bacterium. Classification (GTDB taxonomy): domain Bacteria; phylum Pseudomonadota; class Gammaproteobacteria; order Xanthomonadales; family Rhodanobacteraceae; genus Dokdonella_A. Next base: position 78,615 of record QUBV01000007.1, read on the forward strand.
CTTCGCCTACCTGCTGCACGACGTGACGCGACTGCTGCGCAAGCACTTCGATCGTCGTGCGACGCGCCTGCAGCTCACCCGTGCGCAATGGCGCGCGATCAAGGTGATCCAGCGGCGCCCCGGCCTGAGCCAGACCGAACTGGCCGATCATCTCGACATGGAGCCGATTCCGGTCGGGCGTGTGATCGACCGCCTGGAGAAGGCCGCCTACGTCGAGCGACGCGCCGACCCCGCCGACCGGCGGCGCTGGTGCCTGCACCTCACCGGCAAGGCCGATGGCGTGATCGGCGAAATGGAAGTGATCGGCGCCGGTCTGCGCGATGAGGTGCTGCGCGGCGTCGACCGCGACGACTTCAAGGCGATGCTGCGCGCGCTCGCGCAGCTCAAGGAAAACCTCATCGTGCTCGACCACGACGTCGACGCCGATGCCTCCCGGCGCAAGGTGTCATGAGCGAGGCCAATCCAACCGCGCCGGCTGCGGCTGCGCGCCCGGGCTGGCGGCGCCTGCTGGCGTGGATCGCCGGACCCGCGCTGGTGTGCGGCATCGGCGGCTGGCTGTACCTGACCGGCGGGCGCTACGCCTCGACCGACAATGCCTATGTGCAGGCCGATCGCGTCACCATCGCGGCGCAGATCGGCGGGCGTGTGGTTGAAGTCGACGTGCGCGAGAACCAGGCCGTGCAGGCCGGGCAGGTGCTGTTCCGCATCGATCCTGCACCGCTGGAGATCGCCCTCGCGCGTGCGGGCGCGCAGCTCGAATCGGTGCGCAGCATGCTCGATGCCGCCCGCAACGGTTACGAGGTGGCGCAGGCCGAGGTGCGTTCGGCGCAGGCCGACCTCGGCTACAAGCAACGGCAGTTCGCGCGCATGCAGGAACTGCGCGCGCGCGGCCTGGTCGCGCAGCAGGCGCTCGACGATGCCGCCAATACGCTGGCCGCCGCGCGCGCCAAGCTCGAATCCAGCCGGGCCGCGGCCACCAAGGCGCGCAACATGCTCGGTGGTTTGCCGCAGACGCCCGACGAGGACCTGGCCGCCTACAAGCTCGCCTTGGCACAGGTCGCGGCCGCCAGGCTCGACCTGGAGCACGCCACGGTGCGTGCGCCGATGGCCGGTACCATCGGCAAGACCAGTCTGCTGCCGGGCGATTTCCTCGCCGCGGGCCAGGCGGCGATGCCGCTGGTGGCCGACACCTTGTGGGTCGATGCGAACTTCAAGGAAACCGATCTCACCCACGTGCGCGTGGGCCAGCCGGCGACGATCGAGGTGGACACGTTTCCGGGCCACCGCTGGCGCGCGCGGGTGGCCTCGATCAGTCCGGCTTCCAGCGCCGAGTTTGCGCTGCTGCCGGCGCAGAACGCGACCGGCAACTGGGTCAAGATCGTGCAGCGCATCCCGGTGCGCCTCACCTTGGATGACACGCAGGACGATGGCCTGATCCTGCGTGCGGGCATGAGCGCGCTCGTGTCCATCGATACCGGCGCAGGCAATTCCGTACTCGGCCGCTGGCGCGACGCGGCGGCACCCACACCGCGACGCATCGCCGGCGGCAGTCCCTGACCGCGCCCCGGCGCATCCGACTTCCACCGTCCTGGAGCCTTCCATGTTTGCACTGTTTGCCGCGTTGGCGCCTGCACCCGCCGCCACGCATGACACCCAAGCGGGTCAGCCGTCGCGCGAGCTGCGCCGTTCGCTGTTCGACAACGCCGAGGAGATCGGCACCTTGATGCCCGTGTATGCCGAGATCGCGCGGCGCCTGTCCCGCAACGCCTACACCAGCTACGGCGCGACGCTGTAAGCGCGAGCGCGATGGACACGGCCGTGGCCAGCCACCGCGAGGTCGCCAACCGCGGCCTGCTGGTGGTATCGGTGATGCTGGCGACGCTGATGCAGGCGCTCGACACCACCATCGCCAACGTCGCGCTGCCGAACATGCAGGGCAGCCTGTCGGCGAGCCAGGACCAGATCGCGTGGGTCCTCACCTCCTACATCGTCGCCGCCGCGATCGCCACCCCTGCGACCGGCTGGCTCGCTTCCATCATGGGTCGGCGGCGCCTGCTGCTGGTGGCGATCGCGGGCTTCACCCTGGCTTCGGTGCTGTGCGCACTGGCCACCGACATCGGCGCGATGGTGGCGTTTCGCCTGCTGCAGGGCCTGTTCGGTGCCTCGCTGGTGCCGCTGTCGCAATCGACCCTGCTGGATGTGTATCCACGCGAAAAGCACGGCGCGGCGATGGCGCTGTGGGGCATGGGCGTGATGGTCGGCCCGATCCTCGGCCCGCCGCTGGGCGGCTGGCTCACCGAGAGCTGGAGCTGGCACTGGGTGTTCCTCATCAACCTGCCGGTCGGCATCCTGGCCTGGCTCGGGGTGGCGGCGAGCCTGCCGACCGACGACACGCGCAACACGCGCTTCGACTGGCGCGGCTTTGCCTTCCTCGCCATCGGCGTCGGCGCGCTGCAATTGTTCCTCGACCGCGGCGAGCTGCTCGACTGGTGGAACTCGACCGAGATCCGCATCGAGCTCGCGCTGGCCTGCCTGGGCTTCTACCTGTATGCGGTGCACTGGAAGTTCAGCCGCCGTGCGTTCGTCGACCTGGGCCTGTTCGCCGATCGCAATTTCCTGGCCAGCAACCTGTTGATCTTCGTGGTCGGCGTGGTGCTGTTCGCGACGATGGCGCTGTTGCCGCCGTACATGCAAAACCTCATGCAGTACCCGGTCGTCACCACCGGCGTGTTGCTGGCGCCGCGTGGCGTGGGAACCCTGCTTGCGATGATGGTGGTGGGGCGCCTGCTCGCGCGCGGTGTCGATGCGCGGCTGCTGGCCGCGATCGGCATGCTGCTCACCGCACTGTCGCTGTGGCAGATGACCCGGTTCGACCTCGACGTGCCGGCCGCGCTCATCATCGAAAGCGGAGTGCTGCAGGGGATCGGCATCGGCCTGGTGTTCGTGCCGATCTCCACCGTGGCCTACTCGACCCTGCCCATGGCGGCACGCACCGAGGCTGCGGGCATCTACAGCCTCACCCGCAACATCGGCTCGAGCGTGGGGATCTCGATCGTGATGGCCTTGCTGTCGCGCAATACGCAGGTCAACCACGCCGAGCTTGCCGAGCGGCTCACGCCCTTCGGTCACAACGCCCACCTGCTGGAGCAGGCGCTGCGGGCCAATGGCGGTGCCGGACTGGCCGCGCTCGACGCCGAAGTCACGCGGCAGGCCGGCGGCATCGCCTTCCTCGACGATTTCCAGCTCATGATGCTGCTCACGCTCGCGGCGATCCCGCTGCTGATGCTGCTGCGGCCGGTGCGCCATCGTCCGCTGCCCACGCTCGCCGCCGAACCCTGATGCACGGTCGGCGCCCGGTCCGCCGTGGCCGCGAGCCAGGGCCATGGCAAGGGCAGGCCACATCCGCACGCCCGTCATGTGTCCGCCGTGAGCGCATCCGCACCGGTGATCAGGCCAGCGCTGCGCCCGCGACCCCTGCAGCCTGTCGCACCGGCCTTGCGAGCGGAGCGGCCGGCGCGAACCACAGCCGCGCCCAACCCTCGTGTAGCATCCGTGCATGCCAGTTCCGCTGCCCTTGTCCGAACTCGACTGCGTGACGGCGCGGCTGCGCGCGTGGCGCATGGACGACCTCGACAGCCTCGTCGCCAGTGCCAATGACGAGAGCGTGTCGCGCGGGCTGCGCGACCGGTTTCCCTACCCCTACACCGGCAACGATGGCCGCGCCTGGCTGGCGCATGCCGCGCACAACGCCGACCCGCATGATCGCGCCTGGGCGCTCGAGGTCGACGGGTGCGCGGTGGGCGGCGTGAGTCTGCACCTGGGCAGCGACGTGCACCGGCACAGCGCCGAACTGGGCTACTGGCTGGCGCAACGCCTGTGGAACCGCGGCATCATGCGCGGCGTGCTCACGCTGTTCGTGCCGCATGCGATGGCCGAACTGGCGCTGTACCGCGTGCACGCGAGCGTGTACGAAGGCAATCCGGCCTCGATGCGCGTGCTCGAACGCTGCGGCTTCGTGCATGAGGGCGTGGCCAAGTCGGCCGTGTTCAAGCGCGGCAGGCTGCTCGACATCCATGTGTATGCGCGCACGCGCCTTGCACCCGCCTGCGACCACGATCCCGGTGACCATGAAGCCTGACCGACCCGCGCCACCCGTGCCATCGCCCTGGTCGTCGTCGTCGCGGCCACGTGCGCCGCAGCGCGCCGCGCGGGAGCCGCGCGCGGGTGCGCGTGCCGCCGAGACGCGCCTGTACGGGGTCAACGCCTGTCGCGCGGCATTTGCCCATCGGCCCGAGGCGCTGCGCAAGGTGTACCTGCTCGAGTCGCGCATCACGGCGTTCAAGCCGGTGTTGGCCTGGTGCGTCAAGCACCGCGTCGGCTACCGCGTGGTCGAGGCCGACGACCTCGACCGGCTCACCGCATCGCGCCACCACGAGGGCGTGTGCTTCGACCTCGTGCGCCGCGCACCGCTGGATGTGGCTGGGCTGTTGGCGCAGGTGCCGGCGGCGCCCGCCGCCTCGCTGTTGCTGTGGCTCGACGGCGTCGGCAACCCGCACAATTTCGGCGCCTTGCTGCGCAGCGCCGCGCACTTTGGCGCGGCTGGTGTGATCACGCCAGCCGACGTCGAGCTCTCCGGCGCGGCC
>QUBV01000068.1 GCA_014338185.1 Lysobacterales bacterium
AGCGCCGCCGTCAGCGTCGTCTTGCCGTGGTCCACATGACCAATCGTGCCCACGTTCACGTGCGGCTTCTTGCGCTCGAATTTTTCCTTGGACATGTCTGCAAACCTCAATCGAAAAATTGGAAAGCACGGCCGCTGCCGGCCCTGTCGTTGCGTGCAGGCGCGGCGCCTGCGTGGGAATCAACCCTTCTTGATCACCGCCTCGGCGATGTTGTTGGGCGCCTCGGCGTAGTGGTCAAACTCCATCGTGAACGTCGCGCGTCCCTGCGACATCGAACGCAGGCTGGTCGCGTAGCCGAACATTTCGCCCAGCGGCACCATCGCGTTGATGACCTTGCCCGACGGTGAATCGTCCGAACCCTGCAGCACGCCGCGGCGGCGGCTCACGTCGCCCATGACGTCGCCCAGGTAGTCCTCGGGCGTCACCACCTCGACCTTCATGATCGGCTCGAGCAGCACCGGATTGGCCTTGTTGAAGCCTTCCTTGAAGCCCATCGACGCAGCGATCTTGAACGCCATTTCGTTGGAGTCGACCTCGTGGTACGAACCATCGACGAGGCGGATCTTCATGTCCACCACCGGATAGCCGGCCAACGGACCACTGGTCATCGCCTCACGGATGCCCTTGTCGACCGCGGGCACATATTCCTTGGGCACGCTGCCACCGACCGTCGCGTTCTCGAACACGTAGCCGGCACCCCGCTCCTGCGGCTCGATCTCGAGCACGACATGGCCGTACTGACCCTTGCCGCCCGACTGGCGCACGAACTTGCCTTCCTGCTTGACGGCCTTGCGGATGGTCTCGCGGTAGGCCACCTGCGGCTTGCCGACGTTGGCCTCGACGTTGAACTCGCGCTTCATGCGGTCGACGATGATGTCAAGGTGCAGTTCGCCCATGCCGGCGATGATCGTCTGTCCCGACTCCTCGTCGGTGCGCACGCGGAAGCTCGGGTCTTCCTGAGCGAGGCGTGACAGCGCGATACCCATCTTTTCCTGGTCGGACTTGGTCTTGGGCTCCACCGCCATCGAGATCACCGGCTCCGGGAAGCTCATGCGCTCGAGCACGATCGGGTCGTTCATCGCGCACAGCGTGTCGCCGGTGGTGACGTCCTTGAGGCCCACTGCCGCGGCGATGTCGCCGGCGAGGACTTCCTTGATCTCGTCGCGCTGGTTGGAGTGCATCTGCAGGATGCGGCCGATGCGCTCCTTCTTGCCCTTGACCGAGTTGAGCACCTGGTCGCCGGCGTTGAGCGTGCCGGAGTAGACGCGGAAGAACGTCAGCGAGCCGACGAACGGATCGGTCATGATCTTGAACGCGAGCGCCGAGAACGGTGCCTTGTCGCTCGATTCGCGCGTGAGCTCCTTGCTGTCATCATCCACGTCGACGCCCTTGACCGGAGGCACGTCCACCGGCGAGGGCAGCAGCCGCACCACGCCGTCGAGCATGGCCTGCACACCCTTGTTCTTGAACGCGGTGCCGCAGAACATCGGCACGATCTCGGTGCGCAGGGTGCGCTCACGCAGGCCGCCGACGATCTCATCCTCCGACAACTCGCCCTCGGACAGGTACTTGTCCATGAGCGCCTCGTTGGCCTCGGCCGCCGACTCGACCATGAACGAGCGCGCCTCTTCGGCCTGCGCCTTGAGGTTCTCGGGGATGTCGCGGTACTCGAAATTGAGCCCCTGCGAGGCGCTGTCCCAGTGGATCGCCTTCATCTTGAGCAGGTCGACCACGCCATCGAACGCATCTTCCGCACCGACCGGGATCTGCATCGGCACCGGCGCCGCGCCCAGGCGCGACTTGAGCTGGTCGCGGACCTTGAAGAAGTTGGCGCCGGTGCGGTCCATCTTGTTGACGAACGCGATGCGCGGTACGTGGTACTTGTTGGCCTGGCGCCACACCGTTTCCGACTGCGGCTGCACGCCACCGACGGCACACAGCACGAACACCGCGCCGTCGAGCACGCGCAGGCTGCGCTCGACTTCGATCGTGAAGTCGACGTGACCCGGCGTGTCAATGATGTTGAAGCGATACTCCGGCAGCGACTTGTCCATGCCCTTCCAGAAGGCAGTGGTCGCAGCCGAGGTGATCGTGATGCCACGCTCCTGCTCCTGTTCCATCCAGTCCATGGTTGCGGCGCCATCATGCACCTCACCCAGCTTGTGGTTCTTGCCGGTGTAGAACAGGATGCGCTCGGACGTGGTGGTCTTGCCGGCATCAATGTGCGCCATGATGCCGAAGTTGCGATAGCGCTCGATGGGTGTGTGGCGAGCCATGGTTTACCTTCGCAAGGCCGTCAGCCTTGCCTCCTGGGCGGCCGTCCCGGCCGTGAAAAGCAATGAATGTCCCGGCATGGGCCGGCATGGTCGAAGCAGCGGGCGGAACTCGCTCGCGCCCGTGATGGGCGCGCCTGCTCCCGCCGCCGCAGGGCGGCGCGGTGCCGCTTACCAGCGATAGTGCGAGAACGCCTTGTTGGCGTCGGCCATGCGGTGGGTTTCTTCGCGCTTCTTGATCGCGCCACCGCGGTTCTCGGAGGCATCGAGCAACTCCGCCGCGAGCTTGCGCGGCATGGTGTTCTCGCCGCGCTTGCGCGCCGCCTCGATCACCCAGCGCATCGCCAGCGCGGTGCGTCGGGTGGAACGCACTTCGACCGGCACCTGATAGGTCGCACCACCCACACGGCGGGACTTGACCTCGACCGCGGGCGCGACGTTGTTGAGCGCCTTTTCGACCAGGGCGACCGGCTCGGCGTGCTTCTCGCCAATGTGGTCGAGTGCGCCGTAGACGATCTGCTCGGCAACCGACTTCTTGCCGCTCTGCATGATCATGTTGATGAAACGGGCGATGACCTGGCTGCCGTGCTTGGGATCGGGCAGCAGTTCGCGGGTTGGGGTATTGCCTTTGCGTGACATGGATTCTTCTCAATGGTGTGGCCATGCAGACCACTTGATACTCAAACGCCGCAGCGCCTGTGTGGGATGGGCTGTGATCAGCCCTTCGGGCGCTTGGCGCCGTACTTGGAACGACTCTGGCGGCGCTTGGCCACGCCCGCGGCGTCGAGGCTGCCGCGCACCGTGTGGTAGCGAACACCCGGCAGGTCCTTGACACGACCGCCGCGGATCAGCACCACCGAGTGCTCCTGCAGGTTGTGGCCTTCGCCGCCGATGTAGCTGATGACCTCGAAGCCGTTGGTCAGGCGCACCTTGGCGACCTTGCGCAATGCGGAGTTCGGCTTCTTGGGCGTGGTCGTGTACACGCGCGTGCACACGCCGCGGCGCTGCGGGCAGTTCGCCAGCGCGGGCGAGGCGCTCTTGTACGACTTCGGGCTACGCGGCTTGCGGACCAGCTGATTGACTGTAGACATGCGTTTGAACCGTACCTGCAAGTAGTCTGTGGTATCCCGCAACGGTCGGGAAACAAAAGGCAGACCGGAACGATATCCAGTCTGCCAAGACGGACGAGTATAACGAGTCGCGCGCCGGGCGGTCAACCAAATGCCCGATGTGCAAGCCGTTGCGCGACCTCCTGTCGCCGAACACGAAGCCGCTCCCTCGGCTTCCTTTCAGTGGTGCCGGGTGACGCGGCCCTGGCCGTGCCCTCCGGCCAGGCGGGCGCGACCCACCCGACCTCAGTGATCGCCGTCCTCGGCCACCGCCTCGGCCACCGAACTGGTCGAGCTGAGCGTTTCACGCTCGGCGTCGGTCAGCGCCCCCTGCCGGCTGCGGCGCTGGGCGTGGTAGGCCAAGCCGGTACCCGCGGGAATGAGACGGCCGACGATCACGTTTTCCTTGAGGCCGCGCAGGCGGTCGCGGATGCCGCGCACGGCCGCTTCGGTCAGCACGCGCGTGGTCTCCTGGAACGAAGCGGCCGAAATGAACGACTCCGTTGCCAGCGACGCCTTGGTGATGCCGAGCAGCACCGGCAGCATCTCGGCCGGTCGCTCGCTGCGTGCCTCGGCACGCGCGTTTTCTTCCAGCAGGCGCGAACGATCGACCTGTTCGCCGCGCAGGAAGCGCGTGTCGCCGGGCACACTGATCTCGACCTTGCGCAACATCTGGCGAATGATCGCCTCGATGTGCTTGTCGTTGATCTTCACGCCCTGCAGGCGGTAGACGTCCTGGATTTCCTTGACCAGGTAGGCTGCCAGCGGCTCCACCCCGAGCAGACGCAGGATGTCATGCGGATTGGGCTCGCCATCGACCACGGTCTCGCCCTTCTCCACGTGCTCGCCCTCGAACACGATGATGTGGCGCCACTTGGGAATGAGCTCCTCGTGCTCGTTGCCGTCCTGGTCCTTGATGATGAGGCGCTGCTTGCCCTTGGTGTCCTTGCCGAAGCTGATCACGCCCGAGCGCTCGGCCAGGATCGCCGGCTCCTTGGGCTTGCGCGCCTCGAACAGGTCGGCCACGCGCGGCAGGCCGCCGGTGATGTCGCGGGTCTTGGAAGTCTCCTGCGGGATACGTGCCACAACGTCGCCCACGCCGACCTCGACGCCGTTCTGCAGCGACACGATGGCCCCGGCGGGCAGGAAGTACTGCGCGGGAATGTCGCTGCCGGGCAGGCGCAGCTCGCCGCCCTTCTTGTCGACCAGGCGCACCATCGGACGCAGGTCCTTGGCCGAGCCGCCACGCCGCTTGGGATCGGTGACCACGGCGCTGGCCAGGCCGGTCAGCTCGTCGATCTGCTCCTGCACCGTGATGCCATCGAGGAAGTCGACGAAGCGCACCACGCCGGCCACTTCCGACACGATCGGATGGGTGTGCGGATCCCACTTGGCGATGACCTGGCCGGCCTTGACCGCAGCGCCATCGCGGGCATCAATGGTGGCGCCATAGGGCACCTTGTAGCGCTCGCGCTCGCGGCCGTGCGCGTCCATCACCGACAGTTCGCCCGAACGCGACACCGCGACGAGGTGGCCGCTGCTGTGCGCCACCGTCTTGAGGTTGGTGAAACGCAGCGTGCCGGTGGTCTTGACCTGCACGTTGTCGACCGCGGCGGCACGCGAGGCCGCGCCACCGATGTGGAACGTACGCATCGTGAGCTGCGTGCCCGGCTCGCCGATCGACTGCGCCGCGATCACGCCCACGGCTTCGCCGATGTTGACGATGTGGCCACGCGCGAGATCGCGCCCGTAGCACTTGGCGCACACGCCAAAATGCGCATCGCAGGTGATCGGCGAACGCACCAGCACCGACTGCACGCCAGCCTGTTCGAGCTTCTCGACCAGGGTTTCGTTGAGGATGACTCCGCGCGGCACGATCGGATCCTCGTCATTGCCCGGCGCGAACACGTCCTCGGCGGTGACGCGACCGAGCACGCGGTCCTTGAGCGCCTCGACCACGTCGCCGCCTTCCACGATCGGCGTCATGGTGAGGCCGTTGCGCGTGCCGCAATCGGTTTCCGTGACCACCACGTCCTGCGCCACGTCGACCAGACGCCGGGTCAGGTAGCCCGAGTTGGCGGTCTTGAGCGCGGTGTCGGCCAGGCCCTTGCGCGCGCCGTGGGTCGAGTTGAAGTACTGCAGTACGTTGAGGCCTTCGCGGAAGTTGGCCTTGATGGGCGTTTCGATGATCGAGCCGTCGGGTCGCGCCATCAGGCCACGCATACCCGCGAGCTGGCGAATCTGCGCTGCCGAACCGCGCGCGCCCGAGTCGGCCATGATGTACAGCGAGTTCATCGACTTCTGCTCGACGACCTCGCCCTTGGCGGTCTTGATCCGGTCGGCGCCGATGCCGTCCATCATCGCCTTGGCCACGCGCTCATTGGTGCGCGACCAGATGTCGACGACCTTGTTGTAGCGCTCGCCCGCGGTGACGAGGCCGGACTGGTACTGACCCTGGATCTCGGTGACTTCCTTCTCGGCCTCTTCGAGGATCGCCTTCTTCTCGACCGGGATCTTCATGTCATCGATGCCGATCGAGATGCCCGCGCGCGTCGCGTAGGCAAAGCCGGTGTACATGAGCTTGTCGGCGAACACCACGGTGTCCTTGAGCCCGAGCCGGCGATAGCACTGGTTGATCAGGCGCGAGATGTTCTTCTTGGTGAGTTCGGTGTTGGCCAGGGCGAAGGGCAGGCCCTCGGGCAGGATCTCCGCGAGCAAGGCGCGGCCGACCGTGGTTTCCACCAGCGAGGTCTTTGCGCTGCGCTCACCGGACTTGCCCAGTTCCACCAGGCGCAGGCGCACCTTGACCTTGGCGTGCAGGTCCACCGCATGGCTCTCGTACGCTCGGTGCACCTCGGCGATATTCGCGAATACCGTGCCCTCGCCCTTCACGTTCTCGAGCGCACGGGTCATGTAGTACAGGCCGAGCACGACGTCCTGGGTCGGCACGATGATCGGCTCGCCATTGGCGGGCGACAGGATGTTGTTGGTCGACATCATGAGCGCACGCGCTTCCAGCTGTGCTTCCAGTGACAACGGCACGTGCACGGCCATCTGGTCACCGTCGAAGTCGGCGTTGAACGCGGTGCACACCAGCGGATGCAACTGGATCGCCTTGCCTTCGATCAGCACCGGCTCGAAGGCCTGGATGCCCAGGCGATGCAGCGTCGGCGCGCGATTGAGCAGCACCGGATGCTCGCGGATGACCTCTTCGAGGATATCCCACACCTCGGCGCTCTCGCGCTCGACCAGCTTCTTGGCCGCCTTGATCGTGGTGGCAAGGCCGCGGCGCTGCAGCTTGGAGAAGATGAACGGCTTGAACAGCTCCAGCGCCATCTTCTTGGGCAGGCCGCACTGGTGCAGCTTGAGCGTGGGGCCGACCACGATCACCGAACGCCCCGAGTAGTCGACGCGCTTGCCAAGCAGGTTTTGGCGGAAGCGGCCCTGCTTGCCCTTGATCATGTCGGCCAGCGACTTGAGCGGGCGCTTGTTGGTGCCGGTGATGGCGCGACCACGGCGGCCGTTGTCCATCAACGCGTCGACGGCCTCCTGCAGCATGCGCTTCTCGTTGCGCACGATGATGTCGGGCGCGTTGAGTTCAAGCAGGCGCTTGAGACGGTTGTTGCGGTTGATGACGCGCCGATACAGGTCATTGAGGTCGCTGGTGGCGAAACGGCCACCATCGAGCGGCACCAGCGGACGCAGGTCCGGCGGCAACACCGGCAGCACCGTCATGACCATGAACTCGGGGCGATTACCCGACTCCAGGAACGCCTCGACCAGCTTGATGCGCTTGGACAGGCGCTTGAGCTTGGTCTCGGAGTTGGTCGACGCGATCTCCTCGCGCAGGCGCACGAGTTCCTGGTTGAGGTCGATGGTCTTGAGCAGTTCGTAGACCGCCTCGGCGCCCATGCGCGCGTCGAATTCGTCGCCGTGCTCCTCGACCGCCTGCAGGTACTGCTCCTCGTTGAGGATCTGGCCGCGTTCGAGCGCAGTCATGCCCGGATCGATGACCACGTAGGCCTCGAAGTACAGGATGCGCTCGATGTCGCGCAGCGTCATGTCGAGCATGAGGCCGATGCGCGAAGGCAGCGACTTGAGGAACCAGATGTGCGCCACCGGCGAGGCCAGCTCGATGTGACCCATGCGCTCGCGGCGCACCTTGGCCAGCGTCACCTCGGTGCCGCACTTCTCGCACACCACGCCGCGGTGCTTCATGCGCTTGTACTTGCCGCACAGGCACTCGTAGTCCTTGATCGGCCCGAAGATCGCCGCGCAGAACAGGCCGTCGCGCTCGGGCTTGAAGGTGCGGTAGTTGATCGTCTCCGGCTTCTTGACTTCGCCGAACGACCACGAGCGGATCAGGTCGGGCGAGGCCAGCGCGATCTTGATCGAATCGAAATCGAGCGTCTGGCGCTGCTGGTTGAACAGGTTGAGCAGGTCTTTCATTGCGTGTCTCCGGTACGGAGGAATTCTTCGGTCGGGGGCGGTGGACTGGAGTGGCCCGAGGCGGTGGGACGTGCGCGTGGCGCGACCGGCCCACCCCCTTCAGCCGTGGGCGCGTCAGCGCTCTTCCAGCTCCATGTTGATCGCAAGCGAGCGGATCTCCTTCACCAGCACGTTGAAGGATTCCGGCATGCCCGCCACCATCTCGTGGTCGCCATCGACGATGTTCTTGTACATCTGGTTGCGCCCGGATACGTCATCGGACTTGACCGTGAGCATTTCCTGCAGTGTGTACGCCGCGCCGTAGGCTTCCAGTGCCCACACCTCCATTTCGCCGAAGCGCTGACCGCCGAACTGCGCCTTGCCGCCCAGCGGCTGCTGGGTGACCAACGAGTACGGCCCGGTGGAACGCGCATGCATCTTGTCGTCGACCAGGTGGTTGAGCTTGAGCATGTGCATGTAGCCCACCGTCACCTTGCGATCGAAGGCATCGCCGGTGCGGCCGTCGTACAGCGTGGTCTGGCCCGATTCGGGCAGGTCCGCGAGCTTGAGCATCGCCTTGATCTCTTCCTCGAACGCACCGTCGAACACCGGCGTGGCCATCGGCACGCCATCGGTGAGGTTCTGCGCCAGCGCGAGCAGTTCGCCATCGCTGAGCGACTTGAGGTTGACGTGCTGCGCGGCAGCCGCCTCCTTGCTCGTGCTGGAGTTGTAGATCTCGTCGAGGAACTTGCGCACCTCGGCTACCTTGGCCTGCGCCTTGAGCATGCGGTCGATCTTCTCGCCCAGCCCCTTGGCGGCCCAGCCCAGGTGCACCTCGAGGATCTGCCCGATGTTCATGCGCGAGGGCACGCCCAGCGGGTTGAGCACGATGTCGATCGGGCGACCATCCTCGGCGTAGGGCATGTCCTCCACCGGCACGATCATCGACACCACACCCTTGTTGCCGTGGCGACCGGCCATCTTGTCGCCCGGCTGGATGCGGCGCTTGACCGCCAGGTACACCTTGACCATCTTGAGCACGCCCGGGGCGAGGTCGTCGCCCGCGGTGATCTTGGCCTGCTTGGCCTTGAAGCGCTGCTCGAACTCGTCCTTGTGGCGCTTGACCTGCTCCTGCGCGCGCTCCAGGAACTCGGCCGCGTCCTCATCCTTCATGCGGATCGCGAACCATTCGTCCTTCTTGAGCCCGTCCAGGTATTCGTCGCTGATCGCGGCGCCCTTCTTGAGGCTGCCCGGGCCGCCGTTGGCGACCTTGCCCACCAGTGCCGCGCGCAGGCGGTTGTAGATCGCGCCTTCGAGGATGCGGAACTGGTCGTCGAAGTCCTTCTTGACGCGCTTGATCTCCATGTCCTCGATCTGGCGCGCGCGCTTGTCCTTTTCGATGCCGTCGCGCGTGAACACCTGCACGTCGATCACCGTGCCGTCCATGCCGGGCGGCACGCGCAGCGAGCTGTCCTTCACGTCGGAGGCCTTCTCGCCGAAGATCGCGCGCAGCAGCTTTTCCTCAGGCGTGAGCTGGCTCTCACCCTTGGGCGTGACCTTGCCGACGAGGATGTCACCGGCCTTGACCTCGGCGCCGATGTAGACCACGCCCGACTCGTCCAGACGCGACAGCGCCTGCTCGCCCACGTTGGGAATGTCGGCCGAGATCTCCTCGGGGCCGAGCTTGGTGTCGCGCGCCTGGATGGTCAGTTCCTCGATGTGGATCGTGGTGTAGCGATCCTGCTCGACCACGCGCTCGGAGAGCAGGATCGAGTCCTCGAAGTTGTAGCCGTTCCACGGCATGAACGCGACCAGCATGTTCTGGCCCAGCGCGAGTTCGCCCAGGTCGGTGGACGAGCCATCGGCGAGTACGTCACCCACCGCCACCACGTCGCCGACGTTCACCAGCGGGCGCTGGTTGAGGTTGGTGTTCTGGTTGGAGCGCGTGTACTTGGTCAGCGTGTAGATGTCCACGCCGGCGTCGTTGTCGCCGATCTCGGCCTCGTTCACGCGCACCACGATGCGCCCGGCATCGACCTGGTCGATCATGCCGCCGCGGCGCGCGGCCACGGTCACGCCCGAGTCACGCGCCACCGCACGCTCGATGCCGGTACCCACCAGCGGCTTCTGCGAGCGCAGCGTCGGCACCGCCTGGCGCTGCATGTTGGCGCCCATCAGCGCGCGGTTGGCATCGTCGTGCTCAAGGAACGGCACCAGCGCCGCCGCCACCGATACGGTCTGCATCGGCGACACGTCCATGTAGTTGATCTCGCTGCCCGGACGCAGTTCCGACTCGCCACGGAAACGGCATGACACGTACTCTTCCGAGAACGAGCCGTCCTTGTTGAGCGGCGAGTTGGCCTGCGCGATCACGTATTCGCCCTCGTCGATCGCCGACAGGTACTCGACCTTGTTGGTGACCTTGCCGCCATCGACCTTGCGGTAGGGCGTTTCGAGGAATCCGTACTCGTTGGTGCGCGCATACACGGCCAGCGAGTTGATCAGGCCAATGTTGGGACCTTCCGGCGTCTCGATCGTGCATACGCGGCCATAGTGGGTCGGGTGCACGTCGCGCACCTCGAAGCCCGCACGCTCGCGCGTGAGGCCGCCCGGACCCAGTGCCGATACGCGGCGCTTGTGGGTGACCTCGGACAACGGGTTGTTCTGGTCCATGAACTGCGACAGCTGCGAGGAGCCGAAGAACTCCTTGACCGCGGCCGCCACCGGCTTGGCGTTGATGAGGTCCTGCGGGGTGAGACCCTCGGCCTCGGCCAGCGACAGACGTTCCTTGACCGCGCGCTCGACGCGCACGAGGCCGATGCGGAACACGTTTTCGGTCATCTCGCCGACGCTGCGCACGCGGCGGTTGCCCAAGTGGTCGATGTCATCGACGGTACCGCGACCGTTGCGGATCTCGATGAGCACCTTGATCACGTCGAGGATGTCCGAACCGGCGCCGAACTCCTTCACCAGCGACTTGGACGTCTCGTCGCTGCGCTCGCCGAAGTACTTGCTGTCGTAGAGGATGCCCGGGCCCTTGTCGTCCTTGCGGCCGACACGGCGGTTGAACTTCATGCGGCCGACGCGATCGAGGTCGTAGCGCTCGGCGGCGAAAAACAGGTTCTGGAACAGGTTCTGCGCGGCGTCCTTGGTCGGCGGCTCACCCGGACGCATCATGCGATAGATCTCGACCAGCGCCTCCAGCGGCGTGCGCGACGGATCGATGCGCAGCGTGCGCGAGATGTAGTCGCCACGATCGAGGTCGTTGACCCACAAGGTCGCGATCTTGTCGATGCCAGCCTTGCGGAACGCCTCCAGGTGCGCATCGGCCAGTTCGTCATTGGCCTTGGCCAGCAGTTCGCCGGTCTTGGTGTCGACGACGTTGTGGGCAAGGATGCGGCCGACGAGGTACTCGTCGGGCACTTCCAGCGACTTGATGTTGGCCTTTTCCAGCTGCTTGACGTGGCGCGCGGTGATGCGCTTGCCGGTTTCGACGATGACGCTGTCACCCACGCGCAGGTCGAAGTTGAGGGTCTCGCCACGCAGCCGCTCGGCCACGAGGTCGAGCTTGGCGCTGTCCTTCTTGCCCAGGTGGAACACGTTGTGCTCGAAGAAGATGTCGAGCATCTCCTCGTCGGTGTAGCCGAGCGCGCGCAGCAGCACCGTCACCGGCAGCTTGCGCCGGCGGTCGATGCGCGTGAACAGCGCGTCCTTGGGATCGAACTCGAAGTCGAGCCACGAGCCGCGGTAGGGGATCACGCGTGCGCTGTAGAGCAACTTGCCCGAGCTGTGCGTCTTGCCGCGGTCATGGTCGAAGAACACGCCCGGCGAGCGATGCAGCTGCGACACGATCACGCGCTCGGTGCCGTTGACGATGAAGGTGCCGGTGTCGGTCATGAGCGGCAGTTCGCCCATGTAGACTTCCTGCTCCTTGACGTACTTGATCGCCTTGTTCGACGACTCCTTGTCGTAGATCACCAGGCGCACGGTCACACGCAGCGGCGCACCGTAGCTCATGCCGCGCGAGCGGCACTCGCGCTCGTCGAACGGCGGCTCACCCAACCGGTAATTGACGTACTCCAGCGCCGCGCTGCCCGAATAGCTCGTGATCGGGAACACCGAACGCAAGGCCGCGTGCAGGCCCTTGTCCTCGCGCGCATTGGGGTCGACGTCGGCCTGCAGGAACTCGCAGTACGAGTCCACCTGGATCGCGAGCAGGAACGGCACGCCGAGCACGGGCGGACGCTTGCCGAAATCCTTGCGGATGCGCTTCTTTTCGGTGAAGGAGTAGGTCGTGGGGGTCGTCATGAGGGGCACACCTCGTACAGCGCGCGACGGCGGCTCGTCGCTGGGAGAAAACCGGCTATGAAACGGACATCGGAAATCGCGCTGCGCCGCCGGGCGCGCGACAACGCGATTTCCCATGCCCGCGTAACGGGCAAAGCCCGGGGGCTTGCGCCCCCAGGCTTCATTGCGTCATTCCCGTCCAGACAGGAATCCAGCTTTGCCTTGGCTTGTTCCGCTCATCAAGAACTGGATCCCGGCTCAACGCACTGCCGTGCACCGGCCGGGATGACGACATCCTGTCATCACTTGACTTCGACAGTGGCGCCAGCGGCTTCCAGATCCTTCTTGAACTTGGCGGCGTCGTCCTTGGACACGCCCTCCTTGAGGACGCCACCGGCTTCGGTGAGATCCTTGGCTTCCTTGAGGCCGAGGCCGGTGATGGCACGCACGGTCTTGATAACCTCGACCTTCTTGTCGCCGGCGCTCTTGAGCACGACCGTGAACTCGGTCTGCTCCTCGGCCGCGGGGCCGGCAGCGGCCGGACCTGCAGCGACTGCCACCGGAGCGGCGGCCGACACGCCAAACTTGTCTTCGATGGCCTTGACCAGCTCCATCACTTCCATCAGCGACTTGGCGGCGATGGCTTCGACGATTTGCTCGTTGGAAAGGGACATTGGGTGTTACCTCGATGAAATAGGCTGGAAATGGATTCGACGAAGTGGATCAAGCCGATTCGGCCGCGGCCGGGGCGGTTTCGCCACCGCCCTGCTTGTCGGCGACCGCCTTGACCGCGCGCGCGAACATCGCGGCCGGCTCGGCCAGCACGCGTGCGAGCATGCCCAGCGCCTGCTCAAGCGTGGGCAGTGAAGCCAGCACCTCGACATGGCTGGCCGGATACTGCTGACCACCAACGACCACGACCTTGGCCTTGAGCTTGTCATTGCCCTTGGCGAATTCCTTGATCAGGCGACCGGCCGCACCGGGCTCTTCGCGCGAGAACGCATACAGCAGCGGACCCACCAGCGAGTCCTTGGCGCACTCGTAATCGGTACCCGCCACCGCACGCACCGCCAGCGTGTTCTTCACGACCTTGAGGAACACACCCGACTCGCGTGCCTTCTTGCGCATCGCGGTCATTTGCTCGACGGTGGTACCGGCATACTCGGCCGCGACCAGCGAATGCGCGTTGGCGGCGATGGCAGCCACTTCGGCGACAACTTCTTTCTTCTGGGACAGATTGAGAGCCATTAGCACTCCTCCGATTGAATTCCACCTGCGGCATGGCCACGGGTGGTCCGAAACGGCACCCATCCCGGGCGCCGGGGACGCGACGAGCGTCCCGGTGGTGGCCTGACTGACTGGTCTGCCCAGGGCGTGGAACCAGGTACTTCAGGAGGCAACACCATCTGCGCAGGCTGGGGTTTTGAGGCTGCTGCGGCGGAATCGGGACCACTCCGTGCCATGGCACGCTTCCCTGCCTTCCGATCGCGCCAGAGCGGCCGCCTGCGGTCTTTGACGGCTGCCTGCTTGCGCAGGCTGCCCTCAAAATCTGGAAAATGAACCGTTTATTGTAGCGTGGTCGAGACGAAATGTCTCGCGCCCATGCAGGGTCGCAGCGCCGCGGCGGCCCTTTCGACCCGCTGCGTGCGCTGCACTTGGCATGGAGCGCGGCGAGCGCCGCGCTGGATCAGGCCGAGACCGTGGCCGGATCCACCGCCACGCCGACACCCATCGTGCTCGAGATCGACACCTTCTGCAGGTACTGGCCCTTGGCCGAGGCCGGCTTGGCCTTGACCAGGTCCGCAAGCAGCGCATTGAGGTTGTCCTTGAGCGCGGCGGCATCGAACGACGCCTTGCCGATCGAACAATGGATGATGCCGGCCTTGTCGTTGCGGAACTTGACCTGGCCCGCCTTGGCGTTCTTCACCGCGGTGACGACGTCGGCGGCCACCGAGCCGTCCTTCGGGTTGGGCATCAGGCCGCGCGGACCGAGCAGCTGGCCGAGCTTGCCGACCACGCGCATCGCATCGGGGGTGGCGATCACCCGGCCAAAATCGAGCTCACCGCCTTGCATGCGCTCGGCCAGGTCTTCCATGCCCACCGCATCGGCACCGGCGGCCTTGGCCGCCTCGGCCTTCTCGCCGGCTGGGCAGAACACGGCCACCTTGACGGTCTTGCCGGTGCCATGCGGCATCATCACCGAGCCGCGCACACCTTGGTCAGACTTCTTGGCATCGATGCCGAGGCGGATCGCCACGTCCACCGACTCGGGGAACTTGGCCTTGGCGCCGTCCTTGACGATCTTGATCGCCTCGTCGATCGAGTACACCTTGCCCGGCACCACGGCGGCGCTCAGCGCCTTGTAACGCTTGCTGATCTTCGTGCTCATGTTCAGATCTCCGTCGTCAGGCCCATGCTGCGCGCGCTGCCGGCGATCGTGCGCACGGCGGCGTCCATGTCAGCGGCAGTCAGGTCGGGCTCCTTCGCCTTGGCGATGTCCTCGAGCTGCTTGCGCGTGACCTTGCCCACCTTCTCGGTATTGGGCCGCTTGGAGCCGGAGGTGATGCCCGCCGCCTTCTTGAGCAGGATCGTCGCCGGCGGCGTCTTGGTGATGAACGTGAAGGTACGATCGGAGTAGGCCGTGATGACCACCGGGATCGGCAGTCCCGGCTCGAGCTTCTGCGTGGCGGCATTGAACGCCTTGCAGAACTCCATGATGTTGAGGCCACGCTGGCCGAGCGCCGGGCCGACCGGCGGTGACGGGTTGGCCTGACCGGCCTTGACCTGCAACTTGATGTAACCGACTACTTTCTTTGCCATGGTTCAGCTCCTGGAGTTCAAGCGTCTGCACGCCGCGGCGCGGCTGCGGGACTCCTCCGTCATGTAAGCGGTCCTCCGTGACCGCGAAGAACAGACCGGCATCCGTGCCGGACTTCTCATGAAGGCGCTGCCTGCGCGGCGCCCGTTACGCCTTCTCGACCTGGCCGAACTCGAGTTCGACCGGCGTTGAACGCCCGAAAATCGACACCGCCACGCGCAGGCGGCTCTTCTCGTAATTGACTTCCTCGACCACGCCGTTGAAGTCGTTGAACGGCCCGTCGGTCACGCGCACCATCTCACCAGGCTCGAACAGCACCTTCGGCCGCGGCTTCTCGACGCCCTCCTGCACGCGCTGCAGGATCGCGTCGGCCTCGGCGTCCTTGATCGGCAACGGCCGATCGGCGGTGCCGCCGATAAACCCCATCACGCGCGGCGTTTCCTTGACCAGATGCCAGCACTCGTCATCGATCTTGAGCGCCTTGCCCTCGTCGTGGGTCTGGATCTGCACCAGCACGTAACCGGGAAAGAACTTGCGCTCGCTGCGCCGCTTCTGGCCGCCGCGCATTTCGATCACTTCCTCGGTCGGCACCAGCACTTCGCCGAACTTGTCCTCCATGCCGGTGCGCGCGATGCGGTCCTTGAGCGCGCGCGCGACGCTGTGCTCGAAGCCCGAGTAGGCATGTACCACGTACCAACGCTTGCTCATGCCGACCTCAGCTCGACAGCTTCAACAAGTGATCGAAGATGACCCACTTGAGGATCAGGTCGATCAGGCCCAGCAGCACGCTGAGGATGATCACCACCACGATGGTCGCCAGCGTGATGCGCAGAGTCTGGTCGCGCGTGGGCCACACCACCTTGCGCAGTTCGAACTGCGACTCGGCCAGGTAGCTGCGCGTGGCGCGCCCCAGCGTGGTGAACGCACCGACCGCGGAGGCCGCGATCAGGCCCACCACGAACAGGCCCAGCCGTGCCCAGCCATTCCAGCTGTCGAACAGGTAGTAGGCGACGATACCCGCCACCAGCAGCGCCGCCGCGAGCGTGAGCTTGGCAATGTCCAGCGCGTTGTAGGCGCCCGATTTTTCGACGTTGGCGTTCATGGCACTCATTTTGGCCTGCCTTCCTGGCGGCGACATTCAAACCGGCATCCGTGCCGGGCAATACGATCGGTGTTGGCACGCCAGGAGGGACTCGAACCCCCAACCTGCGGTTTTGGAGACCGCTGCTCTGCCAGTTGAGCTACTGGCGTGTATCGATGTCGTCATCCGTGACCGGCAACACCGCAACCCACCTGACCCGCGATCCGCCGACTGCGAATCACGGGACCGGATCCTCGACTTACTGGATGACCTTGGCCACCACGCCGGCGCCGACGGTGCGGCCGCCTTCGCGGATGGCGAAACGCAGGCCTTCGTCCATCGCGATCGGCGCGATCA
>QUBV01000114.1 GCA_014338185.1 Lysobacterales bacterium
CCAGGTCGGCGCCGACTGGCTCGCCGCACGCTTGCCGGCCGAGGTCGCGTCTTACCTCGAACCGGTGGAAAATCTGCTCAAGCAATCCGTGCCGCCCGCGCTGCCCGCGCCCGCTGCGCCTCCTCCAGCCCACTGAAGTCATCACCATGTGCGGAATCATCGGCATCGTCGGCAAGTCCGAGGTCGCGGCGGCGCTCTACGACGCGCTCACCGTGCTGCAACACCGCGGCCAGGATGCGGCCGGCATCGCCACCTTCGACGGCAGGCGCCTGAGCCTGCACAAGGGCGGCGGCCTCGTGCGCGACGTGTTCGACCACGACAGCATGCTCGGCCTGCGCGGCAACATCGGCATCGGCCATTGCCGCTATCCGACGGCCGGCTCGGAGGGCTCGGCCGAGGCGCAGCCGCTGTACGTCAACTCGCCCTACGGCATCGCGTTGGCGCACAACGGCAACCTCATCAACACCGCGGCACTGCGCCGCGAGGTGTTCGAGGACGATCGCCGCCACGTCAACACCGAGTCCGACTCCGAGGTCCTGCTCAATGTGCTGGCGCACGAGCTGCAGATCCTCGACCGCCGCACCCTGACGCCCGACCATGTGTTCAAGGCGGTGGCGGGCACGCACGCGCGCTGCGTGGGCGGCTACGCGGTGGTGGCGCTGGTGCTCGGCCACGGCGTGCTCGCATTCCGTGACCGGCACGGCATCCGCCCGCTGGTGCTCGGCGAACGCGACACCGCCACGGGCAAGGAATATGCAGTCGCGTCCGAATCGGTCGCGCTCGACATTCTCGGCTTCCGCCTGCTGCGCGACGTCGCGCCCGGCGAGGCCGTGCTGCTCACGTCCGACGGGCAGTTGTTCACGCGCCAGTGCGCCGAGCCGGCGCTGCATGCGCCGTGCATCTTCGAATACGTGTACCTGGCACGGCCCGATTCGATGATCGAGGACGTGTCGGTGTACAAGGCGCGCCTGCGCATGGGCGAGAAACTCGGCGAGAAGATCCTGCGCGAGATGCCCGGTCACGACATCGATGCGGTCATCCCGATCCCCGACACCTCGCGCACCGCGGCCGGGCCGCTGGCGCAGATCCTCGGCGTGCCGGTGCGCGAAGGCTTCGTCAAGAACCGCTACATCGGCCGCACCTTCATCATGCCAGGGCAGAGCGAACGCGTGAAATCGGTGCGCCGCAAGCTCAACCCGATTGCGCTGGAATTCCGCCGCAAGAACGTGCTGCTGGTCGACGACTCGATCGTGCGCGGCACCACCTCCAGGCAGATCATCCAGATGGCACGCGATGCCGGGGCGCGCAAGGTCTACCTCGCCTCGGCGGCGCCGCCGGTGCGCTATCCCAACATCTATGGCATCGACATGCCGGCCACGGCGGAGCTCGTCGCGCATGGGCGCAGCGTCGAGGAGATCGAGCGCATCCTCGGTGCCGACCGGCTCATCTACCAGGATCTCGACGATCTCGTCTGGGCCGTGCGCGACGGCAATGCGGGCCTGACGGCGTTCGATGCGTCGTGTTTTTCGGGCGAGTACGTCACCGGCGTCGAGCCGGCTTACCTTGCCGAACTCGAGTTCGCGCGTTCCGATGACGCCAAGGCGCAGCGACGCACCACGACTTGATCGAGCCGGGGACTGTGGTCGGCTGCGTGTCCGCAGCGCGCGCCGGCGTGCGTCGATTCGCTCACGGTGCGCCGATGGCGCGCTTGCTCGCATCGCCGCGCTGTGGTTGTGTTCGGTTCCTGACATCCGCTCGCAACCGATGCAGGGATCTCCCGAGGAAGACATGGTCGTCACGCCACCCAACCTTTTTGACGCCGCCGCGCAGTGCCTGGACTGCACCGGCGTCGATGCCAAGCTCGCCGCAACCCACGCGGCGGCGCAGGCGTTTGCCGCGGGCCGGCTCGGCTGCGCGGGCGCGGCGCCGCCGCAAGCGATCCGTGCACCGGGCCGTCCGCCGCGGCCGCGGCTGGTGCCGCCACGG
>QUBV01000069.1 GCA_014338185.1 Lysobacterales bacterium
GGGCCGCGGCTGGCGGCCGCGCGCCCGGCCTGAGCGGCGCGGACGTCAGGCCAGCGTCGCGAGCGCGCCGTGCAGCGCCTGGTCCAGGCGCGCATCCAGTGCCGCGTCCGCTGCGGGCAGCGCGCTCCAGCGCGTGAGCAGGTCGGCGATCTCGTGGGCCGGCGTGGCTGCGGCACGGCCCGACATGCGCGCCGCGAGTCGTTCGACCTGACGCAGGCGGCGGCGCTCCCGGTCCTCGTCGGGCGAATCGATGCCCGCGAGCGCCTCCAACTCGACCAGCACGTCGCGCAGCGCATCCTCATCGGGTGCATCGGCAGGCGTGCCCGCGAGCGCGCGTTCGAAGCGTTGACTCAGCACGGCCGCGGCGATGTCGCCGGCGCCGGGCGCCTGCCAGCGCTCGCGCAGCGCCGCGGCCTGTGCCGGCCCGGCCTCGGCCGCGCGGCACAGGCGGTAGCGGGCCTGCCAGTCGGCGTAGCGCTGTTGCCGGCGCGTGCGATCACGTTGCCGCGCACGCTCGCGCAGCTGCTCCTGCGCCGTGGCGTGGCGAGCGCGCAGCGCGGCATCGTCCACGCGCAGTGCATTCCATGCCGCCTCGATGCGCGCCAACGCGGCGCGCTCGGGTTCGGCCTCGGCCGCAGCCAGTGCTTCGAGTTCGCTGCACAAGTCCTGTGCCTGGGCGCGGGCCTCGTCCTCGCGCTGGCTGCGTTGCGCGCGCTGCGCATCCAGTTGCGCGAACACGCGATCGATGGCGTCGCGGAACGTCCGCCATTGCGCCTGGTCGCGCGCGCGCTTGCCGTTGCCGGCCTCGCGCCAGCGCGCCTGCAGATCGCGCGCGGCCGCGACCGCGCCGCGCGGCAAGGCGTCGGCGAGCGATTGCGCCTGGCTGATGAGTTCCTGCTTGCGCGCGCCCACGGCCTCGTCATGGCGCGCGATCTGCGCGTCGAGCGCACGCAGCGCGTCCTTGAGCGATTGCGCGAGCGCCTTGCGCTCGCGCGGCTCGATGCGGTCGAGCCCGCGCAGTGCCTGCACGCAGCGTTGGCGCAACCCGCGCACGAGCGCGAGGTCGGCGTCGCTCACGGGCAGGGCGGCCACCTGGGCGAGCAGCGCGGCCAGTTGCGCCGCCTGGCCTTCGCGCAGTTCCTGGCGTTTCCGGAAATAGCCGCGCGTGGGCTCCAGCGCCGCGCGACAGGCGGCGTGGAAGCGCCGGGCGAGGCCGCCCACGCGCATGCTGCCGGCCTCGACCTTGTCCAGCAGCTGCCACTCGCGCTGTGCATCGTGCAGTTTGGCCGCGACCGCATCGGGATGCAGTCCGGCCGCGGGCAAGGCCTCGATTTCCTCGCACAGCTGGCGGCGGCGCTGGTTGTCGGCCCAGTGCTGCCAGCGCGTGAGCTGCGTGTAGCGCTCGTGGGTGGCGGCCAGCGCCTGCTGCAGGGCATCCGGCAATGCGCCGTCGATGCGCGCGCGCAGCGCATCGATGCGCGCCTTGGCCGCGTGTGCGCGCGCAGCGGCACCCGCATCGAGCGCCGCCGACCACTCGCGTTGTTGCTGCTGCAACTCGTGCACGAGCGCGCGCTGCTGTTCCTGTTGCTGGCGGCGCGCGGCCTGCGCTTCGTCGAGCGAGGCGGCGAAACGCGCCTGCGCGATCAGGCTCGCGCCGAGGTCGTCGCTGGTGTTGCCCACCTGCGGTGCGGGAACCTGGGTGACCGGCTCGGGTCCGGCCGGTGGCGGCACCACGGGTGCGGCCGGCGCTCGCGGCGCACGCGCGGCCGCCAGCAGCTCGAGGGCAGTCGCGAAGCGCTGGCGCAGCGGCGCGGGCGCGTCCGCCTCGAT
The DNA here is from genome assembly GCA_014338185.1 of Lysobacterales bacterium. Taxonomy (GTDB): domain Bacteria; phylum Pseudomonadota; class Gammaproteobacteria; order Xanthomonadales; family Rhodanobacteraceae; genus Dokdonella_A. Next base: position 1,831 of record QUBV01000069.1, read on the forward strand.
CTCATGCCATTGGCGCAGCAGCTGCGCCTGCGCCTCGGCCGAGGCGGGCATGCGCAGCAGCTGCTCGACCTGCTCACACAGCTGGCGCGCCCGCTGCTCGAGCGCGGCACCATGGCCGCGCGCGATGCGCAGCGCCTCGATGCGCTCGCGCGCGCGGCGGTTGACCGCCTTGTCGGACTTGCGCGCACGCTCGGCGAGGCGCTCGAGCTGCTTTTCGTCATCGATGCGCTCGACCAGCACGAGGCGGATCGCGGGATCGGGGTCTTCCAGCGCGCGGGCGAACAACAGTGCCGACTTGTCGATGCGTGCGAGCGCGGCCTGGCGCAGTTCCGGCTCACTCGCGCGCGTGGCGATGCGCTCGATGAGTTCGGCATCGTCCTGGGCGCGCAGCAGGCGCAAGCGCTCGCCGGCGCCGGGTGCGTTGGCGTGGGTGCCGGTGAGCAGGTCCAACCACAGCAGGCGCGCCTGCTTGCGCACCTCGGCGTCGGCATCGTCGCGCGCCATGCCCTGGGCGAGCGCGGGCTCGGCCAGCCGGCGCAGCGCCGCCAGGCGCACCTGCGCGTCCTCGTCCTCGCGCGCGAAGCGCGCCAGTTGCGCCACCAGCTCGGGTGCAGCGTCGTGCGCGACGGCATCGCGTCGTTCGGCGGCGTTGCGCGATTGCCAGCGGGGTTTGTTGAACAGCGAGGTCAGTTTCATCGGTAGGCCGGGGCCCGAAGGCTCGTGCGCCCGCGACCGGCGCGGGCGCGAAGATCAGAACAGGGTGCGGATGATGTGGATGCCGGCGGTGTACTCGCCCAGCACGGTGCCGAAGGTGACGAACATGAAGTTGAGCAGGGTGCGCGCGATGCGGTTCTTCCACCAGCCGCTCCAGTGCGCGACGTCGTCGCGCAGCGCATCGAAGTCGGCCACGCGCGGCTTGCGCAGCCATGCTTCCACGCCTGCGCTCACCGCCGAGGCCGGGATGCCGGGCCGGAACGGCTTGAGGGGCGCGGTGATGAAGGCGGCCAGCACGCTCAGCGGATGGGCCGCCGCGGCGATCGCGCCGATCGCGGCAAAACCGCCCGTGAACAGCACCCAGGCGAGCAGTGCGTCGGTGCCGGCGCGGGCGCCGCGGGTGAAGGCCAGGCCGATCGCGGCTGCGATGACCACGAACACCGTGGCGGCGATGATCCGTGGCCAGCGCGAGGCCGGCGGCGTGCTTGCGAGCTGGTCGATGAGTGGCTGCGGCGCGTCGCGCTGGGTGGACAATTCCTGCTCGATGCCCTGCAGGTGGCCCGCGCCAATCACCACCAGCACCTTGCGCGCGCTGCCTTCGCCGGCGTGGCGGCGCAGTTGCGCGCTCATGAAGCGATCACGCTCGGCGATGAGCGCCTCGTACAGCGGCGGCGACTCGCGCGCGAATTCGTTGAACATGCTGCCGAGCAGGTCGCCCTGCTTGAGTTTTTCGATTTCCTCCTCGCTCACTTCCTCGCGCGTGAGCAGGCTCGCACCGAGTCCGCCGACGATCGCCATGCGGTCGAGGAAGCCGACGCTGCGATGGGCACGCTTGAGCGTGGTGCCGATCTCGCGATCGATCAGCCACAGTGGCAGGCCGCGTTGTTCGGCGCCGTCGATCGCGGCCTTCATCTCGGCGCCCGGCTCGATGTGGAACTGCTCGGCCAGGCGGCGCTGGAACGCCGACAGGGCGAGGTTGGCGGCCACCAGGCCGACCTTGCGCTGGCGGATCACCTGGAACAGGTCGAGGTTGCGGAACGCCTCGGGGTTGCGGATCGACTGGTAGCGCGAGTTGCACAGCTCCACCGCCACCGCATCGAACGATTCCCGCTCGAGCATGGCGCGCACCGCCTCGGCGCTCACGCGCGACACGTGGGCGGTGCCCAGCAGCACGAATTCCACGCCGTCGCGCTGCACGCGCGCGAGCGGCTGCGCGGCGAGCACGTCGGTGGCGGCGCTGGCGCTGGCAGCCGTGGCGACGGGTTCAGTCATGGTCAGTCACGGTAGCGGCGGACGAGGTCGGCGTAGGCGTCGATGCGGCGATCGCGCAGGAACGGCCAGATCCGGCGCACCGCCTCGCTGCGCGCGAGGTCGACCTGCGCCAGCAGCAGTTCGGGCGCGTCGCTGCCCGCGCGTGCGAGCCATTCGCCCTGCGGCCCGGCCACGAAACTCGTGCCCCAGAAATCGATGCCGCTGCCCGCGTGCGGCGAGGCTTCGAATCCGGTGCGGTTGCAGGCGAGCAAGGGCAGGCCGTTGGCGACCGCGTGGCCACGCTGCACGGTGAGCCAGGCCTCGCGCTGGCGCTCCTTTTCGGCTGCGTCATCGCCGGGGTCCCAGCCGATCGCAGTCGGGTAGAGCAGCAGTTCCGCGCCCGCGAGCGCCATGAGCCGCGCCGCTTCCGGGTACCACTGGTCCCAGCACACCAGCACGCCGAGTTTGCCGACCGAGGTGGCGATCGGTTCGAAGCCGAGGTCGCCGGGCGTGAAGTAGAACTTTTCGTAGAACGCGGGATCGTCGGGGATGTGCATCTTGCGGTAGCGCCCGGCGATGCGCGCGGAGCGGTCGAACACCACCGCGGTGTTGTGGTACAGCCCGGCGGCGCGGCGCTCGAACAGCGAGGCGACGAGCACGAGCTGGAGTTCTTCGGCGAGCGCGCCCAGGCGCTGCGTGCTTGGCCCCGGGATCGGCTCGGCACGGTCGAACTCGGCCACGGCCTCGTGCTGGCAGAAGTAGGGGCCGTTGTGCAGTTCCTGCAGCAGCACGAGCTGGGCACCGGCCGCGGCGGCGCGGCGCAGGCCGGCCTCGATCGCGTCGAGATTGGCATCGCGGCTGCCATGGTCGATGTCCTGCAGCAGCGCGACCTTGAGTGTGTGTGCCATCGGTGTCGGGTTCCGCAACACAATCATCGATGGTAGCGCGAATCGCCGCCATCGCGGCGCCGATCAGGCCGCGAGCGTGCCGCCTGGCACCTGCATGGTCAGGCAGTGGACGCTGCCGTTCTGCCAGATCAGGTCGCGCGCGTCGATCGCGACCACGCTGCGCCCGGGATGGGCTGCGGCGACCACCGCCTGCGCGGCCGCGTCGGCGGCGTCGCCGTAGGCGGGCATGACCACGCCCCCGTTGACGATGAGGTAGTTGGCATAGGATGCCGCCAGGCGGCGTTCGCCATCATGGATCGGGCGCGCCCACGGCAGTGCGTGCAGCCGGTAGGGCCGGCCGTCGCGGGTGCGCAGTGCCGCCAGCTCCGCGGCCATGCGCGCGAGTTCGTCGTGGTGCTCGTCGCCGCGGTCGTCGCAACCCTGGTACACGATCGCATCGTCCGGCGCGAAGCGTGCGAGCGTGTCGATGTGGGCGTCGGTGTCGTCACCCTGCAGGTAGCCGTGTTCGAGCCACAACACGCGCTCGGCATGCAGTGCCGTGCGCAGTTGCGCCTCGATACCGGTCCGGCCGAGTTGCGGATGGCGCTGTTCGAGGCAGCGCGCCGTGGTCAGCAGCGTGCCGCAGCCATCGCTTTCGATCGCGCCGCCCTCCAGCGCCCAGTCGATGCGGCGGTGCCGGGCATGGGCGCCGAACAGGCCCGCCGCGACCAGCGCGCGCACCAAGGCATCATCGCGCTCGCCCTGGTACTTGCCGCCCCAACCGGTGAAGCGGAAATCGAGCAGTTCGCGCGCATCGCCCGCCGCCAGCGTGAGCGGGCCCGAATCGCGCAGCCAGGTGTCATCGTAGGGCGCGATGACGCAGCGCAACTGCGCGGGATCCACGCCCGCCGCGTGCAGCAGTTGCTGCGCGCGTGCGCGCACCGTGTCGTCGGCGACGCAGACGAGCAGGGGCTGGAAACGCGTGATCGCGGCCGCGAGCGCGACGTAGGCCGCCTCGACGCGCGCCAGGCGCGCCGCCCAGTCGGTGCCAGCGTGCGGCCAGGCAATCAGCACCGCGGCCTGGGTTTCCCACTCGGCCGGCAGGCGCCACGCAGCTGGTGCCATCAGGGTGCCGCGGGGGCGGCGTCGAGCACCGTGTGGATCACGCGGTTGCGCTCGAAATACACGGTGTAACCGGCGTAACGCCAGCGATTGATGGTTGGATGCCGCGGTGCGTCACCGCCGGCCGCAGGCAGCTTGTCCACCGGCGCGCCGAAGCGACTTTCGACCTGGGCCATGCTCATGCCACGTGTGGGCACGGTGCTACTGCTGTCGGCGACCGCGTGGTGGCGGCGTACCCGCATCGGCTTCTTGGCCTGCGGCGTGGCGGCGGCCGTATCGGTCGCCGTAGTCGCCGCTTCCTGCGCCTGTGCGGCCGGGATCGCCAGCGCGGCACCGACGAGGAGTGGCAGCGTCATCAGAATGGACTTGCGGATCATGCTTCAACTCCTTGTCATTCAAGGGAAAGCGGCAGGTCGCCAGCCAGCGCTTTTTAGCAGAAGCCGGGGCCGGATTCCATCGCCGCACGCACGAAATCATGCGCCGCGGCCGGGCCGGCCAATGAAAAGGGCCGCAAAGCGGCCCTCTTGGCGACCCGGTTGGTCCGCGCTCAGCGCTGGCGGGCCTTGAAGCGCGGATTGCTCTTGCAGATCACGAACACCTTGCCGCGGCGGCGCACGACCTTGCAGTCGCGATGGCGGCTCTTGGCGGACTTGAGGGACGACAGGACTTTCATGGAACGCCTCGCAACAGATCACGGAAAACGGGAAACGCGGGATTGTACTTGAATCTGCTCGAAAAATGGAAGCCACCCGGGCGTGTGCGCGAGCGCTGGCGCCGGTCGCCTCCGTACCGTCGGCATTTTCCTACAACGCGGCGCGACGACTGGCGATCGCGCGCGGGCCGGTCCGGGCCGACGATGAGGCCCATGGAGCGGTCGCCGCCGCGGCTGGATGAGACGCGCGGCGCCGCGATGGCTCTGGTCAAGGTGCGGTGGGAGTATGCCATGCAAGGCGAGCGGACTCTGGATGAGGTGTTGGTGGCGGTGCGGCGCCTGCAGGAGAGTCGCGCCAGTTGTGTGGTGCTCAAGCCCTCCTATGCCCGACTGAGCCAGGACGAGCTTGCCCAGCGCGCGCGGATCATCGATACGGTGGTGCGCACGCGCAAGCTGCTGCAGTCGCTGCAGACGCGCGAGGACGAACTGGGTGGCACGGCGGTGGCGGCGCGGCTGCGCCAGGCGGAGTCGCTGGTGCGGGGCTGGTGAGGTGCGTGCCCGACACGGTCGGGAACCTGCAATCACGGATACCGGCGCGCGCGATGCCGTGATGGCGGCCGCGGATCGATGTGCGGCGCTGGGCTACTGTCCTCGCGCGCGGTGCCAGGGCACCGCGCCGCTGGAACAGCAGCCGGGCCGCGCCGAGGACGAGGCGGAACGACCGCGCAAAAGAAAACGCCCAACCGGGGACGGTTGGGCGTTGGTGTGTGGTGGAGCTGAGGGGGATCGAACCCCTGACCTTCGCATTGCGAACGCGACGCTCTCCCAGCTGAGCTACAGCCCCATGTGCTTCCGGGTCTGGGGACCTCGAAAGGGCGCGCATCATAGCAGCGCGCCGTTGGCCTCGCCAAGCCTGCTGCGCGGCCTCAACCGCCCAGTGCGAGCAGCAGTGCGCGCAGCGCGTCGTAGTCGTTGGCCATCGGTTCGGCCTGGGCGGGGCGCGCGAGCATCGCGGCGAGCGGGGCGGGCGCGGGAACCGGTGCGCCCACCAGCGGTTCGACGATGCTGTCGAACTTGGCCGGGTGGGCGGTGGCGACCACGGCCCACTCGCGCGTGTCGCCGGCCGCGCGCAGGCGCGCGAGCACGCACAGCGCGGTGGCGGTGTGCGGGCATGCGGCCAGCGCGTGCTCGCGCCAGGTGCGGCCAATGGTGGCCGCGATGTCGGCGTCCTCGACCGCATCGGCGCGCAGCCACGCGGGCGGCGCGGGTTGATCGGCGAACAGCCAGCGCAGGCGCTCGAAGTTGCTCGGATTGCCCACGTCCATGGCGTTGGCCAGCGTGGCGATGCTCGGCTGCGGCCGGTACCGGCCGCTGGCGAAGTAGTCGGGCAGCACGCGATTGGCATTGGTGGCGAGCACGATGTCGCCGATCGGCAGGCCGACGAGTCTGGCGAGCACGCAGGCAAGCGCGTTGCCCAGGTTGCCGGTCGGGACCACATAGTTGAGCGTGCCGCCGTGGCGCCGCGCATGTTCGAGTGCGCTGGCCGCGTAGTAGGCCATTTGCGGCAGCCAGCGGCCAAGGCTGATGCTGTTGGCCGAGGTCAGCACGCTTGCCTGGCGCAGTGACGCATCGCCGAGCGCGCGCTTGACCAGCACCTGGCAGTCGTCGAACGTGCCGGCGACGCGCAGCGTGTGCACGTTGTCGCCGAAGCTCCCCAGCTGGTGTGCCTGGCGCGGCGCGACGCGGCCATCCGGATAGAGCACCACCACGCGAAAGCCCGGGCGGCGATGGAAGGCCGCCGCCACTGCGGCACCGGTGTCGCCCGAGGTGGCCACGAGCACCGTCGTGGGCGGTGTCTCGGTGTCGCGCAGGCGTGCCAGGCTGGCGGCAAGGAAACGCGCGGCGTAGTCCTTGAACGCGGCGGTCGGGCCATGGAACAGTTCGAGCACCTGCGTGCCGGCGGCGAGCGGACGCAGCGGCGCGGGGAACGCATACGCCTCCGCGCAGATCGCATCCAGGTCGGCCAGCAGGCGGCTGCCGGCGAAGAACGGCCGCAGCACGCGCGCCGCGACCGCGGCGAGGTTGGCGCAGTCGGCGAAATCACCGGGATCGAGCCGCGGCAGGCGCGCCGGCACGTACAGGCCACCGTCGGGGGCCAGCCCGCTCGCGAGGGCAACGTCGATGTCTACGCTCGCGGTCGCGCCGCGCGTGCTCAGGTAGTTCATGCGATCACCTCCGTGGCGGGTCCGGCGACGGGCGAGACCCACTCGTCGCTGTCGAAGCCGGCCGCGGCAAAGGCCGCGCGCATCGCGTCGGCGCAGCGCCGCGCAACCGCTGCGCCATCACACCAGGCGAACACGCTCGGGCCGGCGCCGGAAATGCTGGCGCCGAGCGCGCCACCGGCGAGGGCGGCGGCCTTGACCGCGCCGAACCCGGCAATGAGCGGGGCGCGGCGCGGTTCCACCAGCACGTCGGCCAGGCCTGCGCGGATCAGTTGCATGTCGCCAGCATGGCAGCCTGCGAGCACCAGCGCGAGATGGGCGCTTTGCGCCACGAACTCGGGCAGTGCGTAGTGGCCGGCCAGCGCGGCGCGCGCCGCGCGCGTTTCCAGTGTGGCATGCGGATGCACCAGCGCGCAGTGCAGAGCCGGCGGCGTGGCGATGCGCACGAGCCGATCGGCGGTGGCGAGCACGAGTCCGCCCAGCAGCATCGGGCCGACATTGTCGCCGTGGCGGCCACCGCTGGCGGCGGCCTCGCCATCGAGCGCGAACGGGTACAGCGCCGCGCGCGGCAGCGGCACGTCGAGCAGCGCGTTGGCCGCGACCAGGGCGCCGACCGCCGAGGCGGCCGAGCCGCCCATGCCCGAGCCGAAGGCGATGCCCTTGTCGATTTCGATGTCGAAGCCGAAGCGCAGGTCCAGCGCCCGGCGCAGCGCGAGCAGGGCGGCGCCCGCGGTGTTGCGCTCGGGCTCCAGCGGCAGTGCCTGCACCGCGCCGCGGATCGCGCTGATGCGCACCAGCGGCTCGGCGATGCGCGTCACGGTGACGCGATCGCCTGGGCCGGCGATGGTATGGCCGAGGATGTCGAAGCCGACGCCGGCGTTGCCGACGCTGGCGGGGGCGAATGCGGTGACGCGGCTGCGGCTCATGACTGCACGATCCTGAGGATGTCGGCGAACACGCCGGCGGCGGTGACTTCGGGGCCGGCGCCCGGGCCCTGCACCACGAGCGGGTTGTCGGCGTAGCGGCGGGTGGTGAACTGCACGATGTTGTCGGTCAGGCGCAGGTGCGCGAAGGCGTGGTCGGTGGGCAGTTCGACCAGGCCGACGCGGGCCTGGCCGCCGCGGTCGAGTTGGGCAACGTAGCGCAGTACGCAGCCGTTGCGCCGGGCGCTGGCGTGGCGGGTCTCGATCAGCGCGTCGAACTCGCCGAGGCGGTCGATGAAGGTCGCGGCATCGGTGGCGCGCAGCGAGGCCGGCACCAGGCTCTCGACCTCGACGTCGGCCAGTTCGAGCCCCACGCCGGCCTCGCGCGCGAGGATCACGAGCTTGCGCGCGACGTCGGTGCCGGACAGGTCATCACGCGGATCGGGCTCGGTGTAGGCGCGCGCATGCGCCTCGCGCACCAGTGCCGAGAACGGCACGCTGCCGTCATAGCGGTTGAACAGCCACGCGAGCGTGCCCGACAGGATGCCCTGGACCGCATGCAGTTCGTCGCCGGTGTCGAGCAGGTCGCGCAGGGTCGAGATGACCGGCAGGCCGGCGCCGACGGTCGCCTCGTAACGGAAGCGCGCGCCGCTGGCGCAGGCCGCGCGGATGCCTTGCCAGCGCGCCCGCGGTCCGGCGCCCGCGTGCTTGTTCGGGGTGACCACGTGGATGCCCGCGGCCAGCCATGCGGCATAGCGCTCCGCGACCGCATCGCTTGCGCTGCAGTCGATGATGAGCGCATGCGGCAAGTGCTCGGCATGCACGTGGGCGGTGAACGCGTCGAGGTCGCTGCCCGCCTGCGCGGACTCGCGCCATTGCGCGGCCAGGCGCGATTCACCGCACCACATGCGGCTGCGGCTCGCCACCGCGCGCACGCGCAGGTCGAGCTGGTGCTCGCGCAGCAGGCGTTCGCGCGCGGCCAGCAGCTGGCCGAGCAGGGCCTGGCCGACCTTGCCGGGACCGATCAGGCCGATCGAGATCGTCTGTGGCGACAGCCAGAACGCGGCGTGGGCCGAGCGCAGCGCGCGCGCGGCATCGCCACTGGCCACCGCCACCGAGATGTTGCGCTCGGAGGCGCCCTGGGCGATCGCGCGGATGTTGACGCCGCTACGCGCAAGCGCGCTGAACAGGCGCGCGGCGACGCCCGGCTGGCCGGCCATGCCGTCGCCGACCGCGGCGAGCACGCTGATGCCGCGATCGCCCGCGATGCGTGCGATCGTGCCGCGTGCGAGCTCGCCCTCGAAGGCGCGCTCCAGCGCCGCGCGGCCACGATCGAGGTCAGCCTCGCGCACGATGCAGCAGATCGAGTGTTCGGAGGATCCCTGCGAGATCATCACCACCGACACGCCGGCCGCGTGCAGCGCGCCGAACGCACGCTCGGCGGTGCCAGGCACACCGATCATGCCCGCGCCCTCGAGCGTGAGCACGGCCAGCGCCTGCACCGCCGACAGGCCCTTGACCGGCGACTGGCCATCGGCGGCGGCCGGCGCACCGATCGCGGTGCCGGCCTGCTCGGGCGCAAAGGTGTTGCGGATGCGCACCGCCATGCCGGCCGCGATCGCTGGTGTGAGGGTCTGCGGGTGGATCACCTTGGCGCCGAAATAGGCCAGCTCGCACGCTTCGCTGTAGCTGAGCCGTGGCAGCGACACCGCTTCGGGCACGAGGCGCGGGTCGGCCGACAGCACGCCGTCGGTGTCGCCCCACAGCGTGAGTTCGCTGGCGCCGGCCAGGCGCGCGAAGATCGCGGCCGAGTAGTCGCTGCCATTGCGACCGAGCACGGTGGCGCGACCCTCGACGCTGCGCGCGACGAAGCCGGTCACCACGACCCAGGGCTGCGCCGCCTGCGCGCGCCATGCATCGAAGCGGCGCTGGCTGTCGGCCCATTCCACGTTCGCGCCAAGTTCGCCATGGCCGACCACGAGCACTTCGCGCGCGTCCAGGCGCGCGCAGGGCAGGCCCTGCGCGCGCAACAGTTCGGCGAGCAGGTACGAGGACCACACTTCGCCCAGGCCCTGCACGCGCTCGCTCGCCTCGCGGTTGGGCGTGCGCAGCACCGCCAGCGCAGCCAGCAGGTCGTGCAGTTCGGCGAACTGGCCATCGAGCCAATCGAGGCAGTCGCCGGCCCCGGCGTCGAGCAGTTCGCGGGCGCAGTCGCGATGGCGCTCGCGCAGGCGCTGCAGTTGTGCCGGCCAGTCGGGCGCCGCCTGCATCGCGGCATCGGCCAGTGCGATCAGCGCGTCGGTGGTGCCGCGCATCGCCGACACCACCACCAAGGTGGTCGATGCCGGTTGCGCGCGCACGATCGCGGCCACGCGCCGCATGCAGGCGGCGTCGGCGAGGCTCGAGCCGCCGAATTTGTGCACGCGCACCGGCGCGGCGGGTGGATCGGAAGTGGCTGCGGCAGGCATCTCAGGTCTCCGGTGGAGACCCCGGTCCGCTGCGGGCAGGGCTTTGGCGCAGGCCCTGTCCCGGTGCGGGGCGGGGCCGTGGTTTGCGCAATCGATCGATCAGAACGGTTGGCTGTGCACGCGCCCGCACCCCGTGGACGTCGTCGTCCGCGTGGTAGTCGTGCGCGTAATCGTGCTGCCGATCGCGGCAGGCGAGTGGCGCTGGGCGTGATGCAGGTTCATGGCGTGGAGTGTGCCGGCAGCACCACGGGGGCTGTCAAGAGGGCAGCAGGCCGATCAGCGCATCGTGCAGCAGGTCGCGCCGCCAACCTTCAAGGGCCGCTGGCCAACGGCGCGTGGCGAGCAGGGCTTCGAGGTGGCGACGCGAGCACAGCAGCGATTCGGGCAGGTCGAGACGTTGCGCCTGCGCGGCGACAACCTCCTTCATCGCGGCGATGAGCTTGCGTTCGCGCGCGTCGGGCGGCGGCGCGATCGGGATGAAGTCGAGCTCGCCGGCCTGCAATGGCGCCTGAAGCGCGGCGAGCAACTCGGCACGCGGCGCGGAGCGCAGGGCGCGCAGCCCGCGCGTGCGATCGGCCAGTTCCTGCGCCGAGGCAGGCACGCGCGCGACCAGATCGAGCGCGTGGGCGTCGTCGAGCAGCCAGCTGCGCGGGCGGTCGTGGCGGCGGGCGGCCTCGTCACGCCAGCGCAGTACGCGCCGCAACAGCGCCTGGCGCTCGCGCGGCCAATCGGCCGCGCCGCGCAGCGCCAGCTGTGGTTGTGGATCGGCCTCGCGTTCGCCGGCCTTGGCGAGCAGGCGCGCGCAGTCGGCCGCGAGCCAGGCGCCGAGGCCGCGACGCTCGACCCGTTGCCTGAGCTCGTCATGCAAGGCCGGCAAGTACTGCACGTCCTGCGCGGCGTATTCGATCTGCTGCGTGCTCAGGGGTCGTTGCAGCCAATCCGAACGGGTTTCGGTCTTGGGCAGGCTGATGCCGGTCAGCTCGAACACCAGCTTCTGGTAACCCAGCCCCGCGCCCAGCCCCGCGAACGCGGCCGCCACCTGGGTGTCGAACAGGTTGGCGATGCTGCACGACCAGGTCGCCAGCGCCTCCAGGTCCTCGCTGGCGCTGTGCATGACGATGGTGCGCGCCGGATCGGCCAGCACGCGGGCGAGCGGCGCCGGATTCAGCGTGCCGGTCGGGTCGAGCAGTGCCACCTGTCCGCCGACATCGGCCTGCACCAGTGCCAGGCGTGGCAGGAACGTGTTGGTGCGCATGAACTCGGTGTCGAGTCCGAGCGTGGCGGGTGCGCGTTCGAGCAGCCCCTGCAGCGCCTCGTCGCGCGTGATCCAGTCAGTCAAGATGAATTCCTCATGGACGCGCTTGGCTGCTGGCTTCAATCGGCCCGGGCAAGCGTCGATAATCACCGGACGATGCCGCGAACCGAAGTCACGCGCAAGCAGCACACCTGGGGCGGCGCCGCCGGCATGGTCGTGCTCGGGCTGGCGCTGCTGTACCGGTTCTTCCCCGACCTGCTGCAACTGCAGCCGCTGGAGCCCGCGCCGCGCGGCGCATCCGTGGCCACTCCCGGCGGCACGCGTGCAACCACCTGGACCGCAGTCGAGGGCGGCAGCGACGCCGCCGCCACGCCGGCCGAACCCGACGCGGACGCAGACGGCACCAGCCTCATCGACGCGATCCGCATGGGACCGCCCGCGCCGCTGGGCAAGGAAACCGCCGCACTGCTGGCCAAGGCGCGCAAGGCCGAGGGCGCGGGCGCCTTGCTCGAACCCGGCGAGGCGATTGCGCTGTACCAGCAGGTGCTGGCCGCGGCGCCCACCAATGTCGAGGCCCAGATGGCGTTGGAGCGCATCGGCGGCGCCACCCGCGACTGGACGCTCGCGGCGGTGTCGCGTGGCGACGAGAAGGCCGCGCAGCGCTACCTGGCCGCGTACGAGAAGCTGCCGCATTCGGACCAGGAACTGGACGCGGTGCGACAGCGGGTGGCATTGCTGCACGAGGTGTTGCCCTTGCTCGGCCGCGCCGCGGCGCTGCTCAAGCAAGGCAAGGTCGAGGGCGGCAACGACAGCGCGTTGGCGGTGTACCGGCAGGTGCTCAAGCTCGATCCCGCCAATGTGCTGGCCGATGCGGGGCTCGCGGGGATCGAACGACGCCACCTCGATCGCGCCCTCGCCCAGGCGGCGCAGGATGATTTCGCGGGGGCCGATGCCACGCTGGCCGCCGCGGCATCGATCCGGCCCGGCTCGCAGGCGATGCTCGAAACCCACACGCGCGTGGACGACCTGCGCCGCCAGCGCGCCGCGAGCGTGCTGGCACAGGCGCGTTCGGCGCTGGACGCTGGCAACGCCGATCTCGCCGAAGAACTGGCGCGCAGGGCCCAGGAAACCAGCCCGGACCTGGCCGGCCTGGACGAATTTGCGCAACGCCTGCGCAACGCGCGCCTGTACGCAAGCTACACACCCGGGCAGGTGCTGCGCGACCGCTTCATCGACATCAGTGGCAGCGCGCCGGCGATCGTGGTGATCCCCACGGGCGAGTTCGTGATGGGCTCGCCTGCCGACGAGGAAGGTCACCTCGACAGCGAGCAGCCGCAGCGGCGCGTGCACATCCGCAACGGCTTCGCGCTCGGGCAGGGCGAGGTCACGGTCGGCCAGTTCCGCGCCTTTGTCGCGGCAGCGGGCTACGTCAGCGACGCCGAGCGTCTGGGCAATGCGGCCACCTACGACGAGGGCAGCGGGCGCATGAACGAGCGCCGTGGCATGAGCTGGCGCAATGCCTATGACGGCAGCCGTGCGCGCGACGACCTGCCCGTGGTCAACGTGTCGTGGAACGATGCGGCCGCCTACGTGCGCTGGCTGGCGCAGCACACCGGCAAGCGCTACCGCCTGCCCAGCGAGGCCGAGTTCGAGTACGCGTTGCGCGCGGGTTCGAACACGCGCTACCCGTGGGGCGATGGCAGCCCGGACAAGGTGCTGGGCAACCTCACCGGCGAAGGCGACCGCTCGCCCAGCAAGCGTGCGTGGGCGCATTTCTTCCCGCGCTACAGCGATGGCTACTGGGGCCCTGCGCCGGTGGGCAAGTTCGCGCCCAACGCCTACGGCCTGCTCGATATCGACGGTAACGTGTCGGAATGGGTCGAGGACTGCTGGCATGACAACTACACGCGCGCCCCGCGTGACAGCTCGGCCTGGATCAACCCCGGCTGCGAGCGCCGTGTGGTGCGCGGCGGGTCGTGGGGCAGCGATCCGTTGCAGGTGCGCTCGGCGTTCCGCATCTCGGCACCGGCCGACGCCCGCAATGCCCGCGTGGGCTTCCGCGTCGCGCGCGACCTGTAGTGCGGGACCTGTAGCGCGGTGGCGGCCGGGCGGTTCCATCCCCGGCCGCGGCGGTTGTGGTGACCGCGGCGTGCACGTATCATGCGCGACCCCGAGCGTGAGCGAGGGGTGAGCATCAGGATGATGCGAACCATGCGCCGGTGTGACTCGCACTCTGCGGCACCGGTGGGAAATGTGGAGAGGTGGCA
>QUBV01000070.1 GCA_014338185.1 Lysobacterales bacterium
GAGCGCGGCGCGTGCCTGCACCGCCAGCGCATCGGCGCACTTGCGCAGGCCGGCCTGCGCCAGCGCGTTGCCGGCCTCGCGATCGAGCACGCGCTGGTACAGCGCCGCGGCGCCGTCGGCGCCGGTGATGCGGCCGGCGGCGAGCGCGGCCGCGGCCGCGTCGAGTTCGCCGGCGGTGGCGTCCTGGGCGCTGCGCGCACTGTCGCGCTGGCGCAGCGCCTGCGCCAGCTGGTCGACCTCGATGCCGCCACCGAGCAGTTCGCGGGCGCTGTCGAGGTCGCTGCGCGCACCGGCAAGGTCATCGCGCGCGAGCGCCCCGCGCGCGCGCTCGAGCAGGCGCCGCGCGACTTGGTCCAGGCCATGGCGCGCGATGTCGTTGTCGGGATCCTGCGCGCGTGCGGCGAGGAACAGCTCACGCGCGCTGTCACCCTGGTTGCCGCTGAGCCGACCCGCATCCAGTGCCTGCTGCGCGCGCGACAGGGTGTCGTTGAAGTGGGTGCGCGGCAACAGGTGGCGCAGGGCGTCCTGCTGCCACCACGCAAGCCCGGTCAGCGCCAGCACGCCCGCGACCGCCAGCCAGCGGCCGCCGCGCCCGCGCCGGGACGGTGGCGTGGTGCGCTCGCGCTGCGCGCGCAGCACCGGTGCGTTGACTTCCGCGCTGATGTCGTCGAGCGCTCCCAGGCGCGGCTCGCTGCGGCCGTCGCTGGAGCGTGTGGGCGCATCCGCGTCGGCGCGATCGTGCGCATACATCGGCGCCAGACCGTCCAGCGGCGTGGTACGGCGCGCGCTGAGCGGGGCCACCGGCGCCGTGTCCCACGCATGGGCCTGCTCCAGCGCGGTGATCGCGGCCACCACTTCGTTGCCGTCCTGGAAACGCTGCGCGGGTTCCTTGGCCAGCAGGCGGTCGAGCAGCCCCTGCAGCGGCGCCAGTGCCGGCGGCAGTTTCGGCAGTGGCTCGCTGATGTGCATGATGCCGACCGCGAGCGAGTCCTCGGCGCGATACGGCACCTCGCCGACCAGCATTTCGTGCAGCACGATGCCCAGGCTGTACAGGTCGGCACGGCCGTCCACGCCGCGGCCGCGTGCCTGCTCGGGACTCATGTAGTGCGGCGTGCCCACGATCGCGCCGGTGCGTGTCATGCGCAGCGCGGCTTCCTGCACCCGCGCGATGCCGAAGTCGGTGAGCACGGCCGAGCCGTCCTCGCGCAACAGGATGTTGTCGGGCTTGACGTCGCGGTGGACGATCCCACGCTCGTGGGCGTAGGCGAGCGCGCCGGCGATCTCGCGCGCGACGCGCAGCGCGAACGCGGGTGGCAGCGCGACACCGTGGCCGCAGTGCAGCGGCCCGCCCGCGACATGCTCCATCGCGATGTAATGCAGGTTGCCGGCATGGCCGACATCGTGGATGCCGACCACGTGGCGGTGGTGCAGCTTGGCCGCGATGCGCGCCTCGCGCAGGAAGCGCTCGCCGAAGTCCGGATCGACCAGCAACGCCGGCGCCATCACCTTGAGCGCGACCTCGCGGTCGACCGACTGCTGGATCGCCAGATAGACCGTGGCCATGCCCCCACGGCCGAGCTGGCGGACGATGCGATAGGCGGGGATCTCGATCACGGGATGGGCCTTGCGCGGGCGTGGCGGCGCGCGGGCACGGCAGCGGCCGGAAGCGCCGCGCAGCATAGCATGCAGCTGGCGCTCATGAGCCGTCAGGCAAGGCGGCGCGCCTCGGTCACGTTGGGTACCGCGAGCAACTGCGCGAGCAAGCCGCTGAGCTGGCCGAAATCGGCCACCTTGAGCGTGTACTTCATCTCGGCCACGCCGCGCTGCGCATCGACGCGCGCATTGAGCGCGATGACCTGCACGTTGGCCGCCGCGATCACGTTGCTCACGTCCTTGTGCAGCCATTTGCGGTCGAAGCCGCGCACCACGATGTCGACCTCGTAGCTGGTGGCGCTGCGCTTGCCCCATGCCACCTCGACCACGCGGTCGGCGTCGCGCTCGCGCAGGCTGGCCACCTGCGCGCAGTCGGCGCGGTGCACCGAGATGCCGCGCCCGCGCGTGATGTAGCCGACGATCGCATCCCCGGGCAGCGGCTGGCAGCAGCGCGCGAGCTGACTGAGCAGGTTGCCCACGCCCTCGATCACGATCGCGCCGCCGCCATCGGCGCCACGCGCGGCAGGCACGGGTGCCGGTGCGGGCGCGGGCGGCGCACTCGCCGCGACCGGCGCGCTGAGCTCGTGCAGCGCGCGGGCGAGCTGGCCGGGCGACACGTCGCCCAGCGCGAGCGCGTGCAGCAGCTCGTCGTGGCTCTTGAGGCGCAGCTGCTCGGGCAGGCGTTCGAGATGGTCGGGCGCGAGCGCGAGGCGCTTGAGCTCGCGCTCGAGCACCGCGCGTCCTGCCGCCAGGTTCTGCGCCAGGTCGATGCGGTTGAACCAGGCGCGCACCTTGTTGCGCGCGCGGTGGGTGTGCAGGAAGCCCAGTTGCGGCGACAGCCAGTCGCGCCGCGGCTCGGCCACCTTGCCGGTGAGGATCTCGATGCGGTCGCCGCTGGTCGGCTGGAAACCGAGCGGCACGATGCGGCCATTGACCTTGGCGCCGCGGCAGCGATGGCCGACGTCGGTGTGGATCGCGTAGGCGAAGTCGAGCACGCTCGCACCCTGCGGCAGGTCGATCACGTTGCCCTTGGGCGTGAGCAGGTAGACGCGGTCTTCCACCACCTCGGTGCGGAATCCGGCCAGCAGCGCCGCATCGTCGTCGCCATCACCGCGTTCGAGCAACTGCCGCATCCAGGCGATCTTGCGCTCGAAACTCGCATCGCTGCCGCCGCCTTCCTTGTAACGCCAGTGCGCTGCCACGCCCAACTCGGCATGCTGGTGCATGTCATGGCTGCGGATCTGCACCTCGAGCGTCCTGCCCTCGGGTCCGATCACCGCGGTGTGCAGCGACTGGTAGTGGTTGCCCTTGGGGTTGGCGATGTAGTCGTCGAACTCGCCGGGGATGTACGGCCACAACGAGTGCACCACGCCGAGCGCGGCGTAGCACGCGGCGACGTCATCCACGAGCACGCGCAGCGCGCGCACGTCGTACAGCTCGGAAAACTCCAGCCCCTTGCGCTGCATCTTGCGCCAGATCGAATAGATGTGCTTGGGGCGGCCATCGATCTCGGCGCGCAGGCCGGCCTTGGCCAACGCAGCGGCCAGCTGTGCGCGCGCGGTGGCGATCCACGCCTCGCGATCGCCGCGCCGCTCGTCGAGCAGGCGCGCGATGCGCCGGTACACCTCGGGCTGCAGGTAGCGGAAGGCGAGGTCCTCCAGCTCCCACTTGAGCTGCCAGATGCCGAGCCGGTTGGCGAGCGGCGCATGCATGTCGGCGGTGAGGCGCGCCTGCGCGATGCGCTCGGCCGACGGCGCATCCGCGAGCGCGCGCATGCGCACGAGCTGGCGCGCGAGCAGGATGAACACCACGCGCAGGTCGCGGATGATCGCCAGCAGCAGGCGGCGCAGGCCCTCGCTGCCACTGGCCGCACCATGCGCCGCATGCAGCGCCCACACCCGTTCGGCCGCCTCCTGGCCCTCGACCAGCGCGCGCACCGACGGCGGAAAACCCGCGAGCTGCACCTGCGTGCCCGCCGCAGCCAGTGAACGCTGCACATGCAGGATCAACGCGGCCTGGGCCTCGTCGTCCACGCCCAGTCCCCGCAGCACGCCCAGGCTCGCCACGAGCTGGGGTTGCGCCGCCTGCCACGCCGCGTCCGTACCGGCGGACGCCGTGGTGGCCGATCGCACCGCGTCGGCCAGCAACGGCGAACGCGCAGCGTCCGGCAGTTGCGCCAGCCACTCAGGCAATGTCACTGGACTGCTCGCGTGCTCGGTCACGGCAGGAATGGTAGTCGGCGATGGCGGGCAATGGCATGTCCACAAACAACATCGGCGCCCGCGGGCGCCGATGTTCGAAGCAGGCTTCCGGGCAGTTCGCAATCAGGGCGTGCAACCCATCCACTCGAAGCTGTCGGTGTTGCGGAAGCCGTAGACGACGTCGTCGCCGATGAAGCTGTCGCCGGCCTCATTGATGCTCACGTCGGGCGACGGCAACACCGCGATCGCCGCCGCGGGACGGCAGCTGCCGATCACGCCACCCGGCTTCTTCTGCCGCATCACCACCACGAACAACGATTGCGCCTTGGCTGCCGGGATCAGCGATACACGCTCGCTCAGGATTCCGCCATCGGCAGCCGGCAAAGTCCCGGTGTAGTACACGTGCGGGTCACCCGCGGCGCAAACGTTGTCGGGAATCTGCAGTGGCTGGCCGGACACCGGCGTCGGCAGCTCATTGCGCAGGCAGTAGGTGCCACCCGCCATGAGGTAGTTGCCGTCGTAGGCATCGCGGATCGCCACGTCCACCACGCTCGCCAGCGGAGCATTGGGCCCCATGTTGAGGAAGTGGGAATTGGGCAGGTCGCCCGGCGGCTGCGCGCCCAGGCGCGTGTCGATGCGCGCGATGTAGACGAACTGGTTGCCGACCGTGGTCGACGAGGTCCACATCGTGAGCGATCGATCGCCGTAGCGCGTATCGTTCTGGGAGGTGGTGCCCACCGGACGCACGCCAGTCGCGGCGGCGCACAGCGACGCCTCACTCACCTGCGGTACGTCCGTCAGTGCGGTATTGGGGTTGGTTCCCCAGGTGCACGAATCGTTGGGCGCCTGCTTCCAGTCGGGCGAGTTCACCCCGGGCCAGTCAAACCCGAGGCTGGTGTCAGGCACCCAGTTGACGAGGTAGGTGCGCTGCAGGATGTCCAGTCCCACATCGAAGCCGTCCACGAAGATGAAGTTCCCCGTGGTGCTGAACGGCGATGCCACCCGGCCGTCGACATCCCTCACCTGGCAGGTCAACGTCGTCGGCAGCAGGCCCAGCGACGCGCCTGCGTTGATGCTCAGCGTCCCGCCCACGAAGGCGAGTGCGCGCACGTCGACGGCCGTGGGCAGCGCCCACGGACCCAGCAGCGGCGCAAGCGTGATCGCGCCCGGAACGATTCCGCCGCCGGCATCGACATTGGCGCACAAAACGAACCCGTCCGCGCTCACCGACAACTGGCTTTGGCCGGCACCCAGACCCACGTATTGACTGGGTGACTGCAGCGGCACGGACAGTACATCGTTGATGACCAGCGTCGGCACGCCAGCGGCTGCGGTGCCGGCCAGTGCCATCAACGGAGCCGCGCACAGGCGCAGGCGTGTACGATTCTTGAGTACGGCCATTCAAAATTCCTGAAGTTCATGATCCAGGCAGAGCGCGACACCTCGCGCACCGCTAGTCGCACGACGGCACCCAAGCCGTCGGAAGCGCCGCTTGCGACGGGAAGCCTCCCAACCGCATGCTACACTTCGGCGGTTCGTAGTGTAGCGGTTTGGTTGTGCGATTGCACACGTTAAGTTCCCGTAAAAGAAAGGAATTTCCGTGACGCACCCTGCATTGTCCCCATCTTTTGCGAAGAACTTCATGCGCCCGAGCACGTGCCTGACATTGACCTTGTTGCTGGCCATCGCCGCAGGTGCCAACGCCCAGAGCCCCGCACCGACGCTCGAGGAGCGCATGTCGCAGGCCGAGTTCCAGGCCGCCGGACTGGACAAGCTGTCCGCGGACGAACTCGCCCGGCTCAATGCATGGCTTGCGGCGCATGGCGGCTCGGTGCGTTACGTCAACTCGGCCGGTGCGCCCGCCTTCGACACCGACCAGGGTGAACGCACCACGATCGAAAGCGCGATCGACGGCACGTTCCTGGGCTGGAACGGCCAGACCACGTTCAAGCTCAAGAATGGCCAGGAATGGGCGCAGTCCGAGTCGGGGCACTACGACGCGGGCAAGTACAACAGCCCCAACGTGCGCATCAAGCCGATGATCCTGGGCAGCTGGCTCATGGTGGTCGAAGGCTGCGGCTGCAGCGTGCGCGTGCGCCGCATCCGCTGAAGCGCCTGCCGTCAGCGCGTCCCGGCCTCGTGCGCGCGCAGCGCATCGAGCAGCTTGCCCAGGCGCTTGGCTGACACCGGTTCGGCGGTGCCCAGTTCCTGCGCGAACAGCGACACGCGCAGTTCCTCGACCAGCCAGCGCAATTCGCGCACGCGCGCGTCGCTGGCCACGCGGTCACGCCGCTTGAGCACCTCGCGCCAGTACAGCTGCACGCCGAGCATGCGCGCCTGGTCGCGCGCGGGATCCTGCTGCAGGCGCTGCGCGCGCAGGCTCATCGCGTTGAGGTAACGCGGCAGTTCGGCCAGTCGTGCACGGTCGAGGTCACGCACGAAGCCGGGCTCCAGCAAGGCCTCGAGCTGTTCGTGCAAATCGTCGTAGTTGGCCTTGGCAAAGCCCATGAGCGGCGGCTGCAACAGCGGGCGCAGGCGCGCATGCGCCGTGCTGATCGCCTCGACCCGCTGGAGCCGCTCCATCGCGGCCGCAAACAACTCGCGCGCGAGCGCATCGCGCAGCTGCTCGAACGTGGCGCGCTCGCGCACGTCCAGCGCATGCGCAGCAAGGCACTCGCGCAACGCCCCCTCGGCCACATCCTCGCGCAGCGCCGCGGTGCTGCCCAAGGCGACCCAGTGCAGCGACAGCGCGCGATCCAGCGGCAACTGGCGCGCGACATGCCTGAGCTTGTCGGCCAGCGCGCGCCGCAACAGCCGCTCGACGCCGCGGCGGTGCTCGGCCAGCGCCTCGCCGCGCTGCTCGAACACGCGCAGCGCCACGCTCTGGCCAAGGTCGACCAGGGCCGGAAACGCGGTCAGACCGCCCGCAGACACCACTTGGTCGGGGATCTGCTCGAACTCGAAACCCGACACGTCCTCGCGCGTGAGCTCGACATCGGCGCGACGCGAGAACGCGATGCGCGCGGCACCGGTCCACTGCGCCTGGATCGCCGCGAGGTCGCGGCTCTCGACCAGCACCTGGCCGTGCTCGTCGCAGACGCGGAAGCGCATGTGCAGGTGCGGTGGCAGTTCCACCGCGGTGAAATCGGCGGCGCTGACCGCCACGCCGGTCACGCGCTGCAGGTAGCGCGCGAGCACCTCCAGCAGCGGCTCATCGCGCGCGGGTTCGGCCTGCGCGAAGGCGCGGGCGAAGTCGGGCGCCGGCACGAAATTCCGGCGCAACGCGCGCGGCAGGCCGCGGATCGCGCTGGCGACCTTTTCCTCCAGCAGCCCCGGCACCAGCCACTGGCAGCGTGCTGGCGCCACCGCGTTGACGAAGGCCAGCGGCACCTGCAGCGTCACCCCGTCGGCCGCATCGCCCGGCACGAAGCGGTAGGACAGCCGCAGGGCATGGCCGGCCACCTCCAGTTGCGCGGGGAAATCGTCTGCGCTGGCACCCGCGCCCGCGGCCAGCACGTCGGACAGCGACCAGTGCAGCGCCGCCTGCGCGCCGGGGCTGGCGCGCCGGTACCAAGCCGCCAGCCCCGCGCTCGTGCTGATGTCCGCGGGCACTTTGCCGGCAAAGAACGCGGCCAGTTCCTGCTCGTCGCGCAGCAGCCCGCTGCGGCGGCGCTGCGCCTCGACATCGCGGGCTTGCGCGAGCACGCGCGCATTGGCGCTGACGAAATCGAGCTTGGCATCGAGCTCGCAGCGCGCCAGCGCCTCGCGCAGGAAGATCGCATGCGCGAGTGCGGGGTCCTGCTTGCCGAACTGCACCACGCGCTGCTCGGCCAGCGCGAGCCCGAACAGGCTGACGTGTTCGTTGGCCACCACCGCACCGCGCCGGCGCGACCAATGCGGGTCGCTCCAGCTGCGGCGCACGAGGTGCGCGGCCTGCTGCTCGATCCACTGCGGCTCGATGCGCGCGCACAGCAGCGCGTACACCTTGGCCAGGTCGAGGACCTGTCCGGCCAACAGCCACTGCGGCGGCGCCTTGGCCACGGCCGAGCCGGGGAAGATTGCGAAGCGCCGCTCGCGCGTGCCGCGATACTGGCCGCGCTCGTCCTTGCGGCCGACCTGGGTCGGCCAGCCCGCGAGCAGGCAGCGGTGGATCGCCGCGTAGCGTGCGGCCTCGTCGCGCTCGCCGGCCTGCGCGGGCCTGGCGTCGCCGTCGCCGTCGGCCAGGCCCTGCTCGCGCGCGAGCACGAGCAACTGGCGGTGCAGCTCACGCCATTCGCGCATGCGCAGGAACGCGAGGAAGCGGGCGTGGCACCACTCGCGCAGCTGCGACTGGGTGAGCTCCTCGTGGGCCGCGGCATGCGCCTGCCACAGCTTGAGCACGCTCATGAAGTCCGAGCGCGGGTCGGCAAACTGCGCATGCGCGGCATCGGCCGCCGCACGCGCGTCGGCCGGTCGCTCGCGCGGGTCCTGCACGCTGAGGAACGCCACCAGCACCAGCAGTTCGCGCAGCACGCCCTGCGCCTGCGCCTCCACCAACATGCGACCGAGCGCGACATCGATCGGCAGGTTGGCCAGGCGCCGGCCGAGCGCATTGATGCGCACGCCGCCAGGCTCGCCGGGCGCGCCGTCGATGGCCTGCAACTCGCCCAGGCGGCGGTAGCCGTCGCCGATCGCGCGCTCGTTGGGCGGCTCCACGAACGGGAAGTCCCCGGGCGCGCCGAGCTTGAGCGCGAGCATGCGCAGGATCACGCCGGCCAGCGAGCTGCGCAGGATCTCCGGGTCGGTGTAGCGTGGCCGCTGCGCGTAGTCGTCCTCGGCGTAGAGCCGATGGCACACGCCCGGGCCGACCCGGCCGCAGCGGCCGGCGCGCTGGTCGGCGGCGGCCTGCGAGATCGGCTCGATGTGCAGGCGTTCGAGCTGGTTGCGCGGGTTGTAGCGCTTGACCCGCGCGCTGCCGGTGTCGATCACGTGGCGGATGCGCGGCACCGTGAGCGAGGTCTCGGCGACGTTGGTCGCGAGCACGATGCGCCGGCGCGGACCGGGCTTGAACACGCGATCCTGCTCCTGCGCCGACAAGCGCGCATACAGTGCCAGCACCTCGGTTTCGCGATAGTTGCGCCGCGACAGCGCCAGGTGCGCGTCGCGGATCTCGCGCTCGCCGGGCAGGAACACGAGGATGTCGCCGCGCGGATCGCCGCGCGTGATCTCGTCGGCGACCGTGACGATCTGCTCGACCATGCCCGCATCGCGGCCGGGCTCGGGTGGATGCCAGCGCAATTCCACCGGCCAGCCACGCCCGGCCACCTCGATCACGGGCGCATTGCCGAAGTGCGCGGCAAAGCGCGCGGTGTCGATCGTCGCCGAGGTCACGATCAGCTTGAGGTCGCGCCGCCGCGCAAGCAGGCGCTTGAGGTAGCCGAGCAGGAAATCGATATTGAGGCTGCGCTCGTGGGCCTCGTCGAGGATCAGGGTGTCGTAGGCCGACAGCCATGCATCGCCCTGGGTCTCGGCCAGCAGGATGCCGTCGGTCATGAACTTGATGAGGGCGTCCTCGCCGCTGTGGTCGGCAAAGCGCACCTGGAAACCCACGAGGTCGCCGATGGTGGTGCCCAGTTCGCCGGCCACGCGCCGCGCGACCGTGCGCGCGGCGATGCGCCGCGGCTGGGTGCAGCCGATCAGGCCGGCACGGCCGCGGCCCGCCGCCAGGCACAGCTTGGGCAACTGGGTGGTCTTGCCCGAGCCGGTCTCGCCCGCGAGCACGACCACCTGCGAGGCGCGGATCGCCGCGATGATCTCCTCGCTGCGCGTGGCGATCGGCAGGGCCTCGTCGATGCGGATCTCCGGTACGCGCGCCGCGCGCGCGGCCACCTGCGCCTGCGAGCGCGCGATGTCCTCGCGCAGCGCTTCGAGCGCGTCCGCGGCGGCCGTGGCCGCGCTCGCGCGCAGCCGCCGCCAGCGCGAGCGCAGGCGGCCACGGTCGCGGCTGCGCACGCCATCGAGCGCGCGGGACAGGTTTTCGAGGACTTCGATCGACACGCAGTGCAATGGCAGTGGGTGGGGCGGCGCACGCGTTCGGCAGCGCGGGCAGGGCGCCATACTTGCGGGCTATCGGCCTGATTGGCAAGGTCGATTTCCACCGGATCCCGCGTGTTGCTAGAGTCGGGGCCAGTCCACAGCAACGGAGCAACGGCCATGGCCATCGATATCGGCATCGCGCGCAAGGACCGTGAGGCGATCGCGAAGAACCTGTCCAAGCTGCTCGCCGACACCTATTCGCTGTACCTCAAGACCCACAGCTTCCACTGGAACGTCACCGGCTCGATGTTCAACACGCTGCACCAGATGTTCGAGACCCAGTACACCGAACTGTGGGGCGCCGCCGACGTGATCGCCGAACGCATCCGCGCGCTGGATGTGTATGCCCCCGGCTCCTACACCCAGTTCGGCAAGCTCACCTCGATCGGCGAGGAAACCGGCGTGCCCGACTGGAAGGGCATGGTGCAGCAGCTCGTCGACGGCCACGAGACCGTCGCACGCACCGCACGCGAGACGTTCAAGGCCGCCGACAAGGCCGACGACCAGTCCACCGCCGACCTCGCGACCCAGCGCATGCAGGAGCACGAGAAGACCGCATGGATGCTGCGTTCACTGCTGCGCTGAAGCGGGGTCCTGCGCCGCGGGCGCGGCCACGCCGGGCAAGGCCAGCGCCGCGGTGAAGTCCTCGGCATAGCGCAGCGAGCTGCCATCGGGCGTGATGCCCATGTCGGCGAGGATGCGCGCGGGCTGCGGCTGCAGGCCGGTGAACACCAGCGCGATGCCGTCACGACGGCAGCGCGCGACGAGGTTGCCCAGCGCGGTGGCGCCGGAGGCGTCGATCAGCGGCACCAGCCG
Organism: Lysobacterales bacterium; assembly: GCA_014338185.1. Lineage (GTDB taxonomy): Bacteria > Pseudomonadota > Gammaproteobacteria > Xanthomonadales > Rhodanobacteraceae > Dokdonella_A. The sequence continues at coordinate 10,746 of QUBV01000070.1, forward strand.
CAGGCGCAGGATGAACACGCGCGGCGGGCGCCCGAACGCACGCAGCACATCCTCGATGCGGTTGGCGACCGCGAAGAACAGCGGCCCCGACACCCGATAGGCCTCGACGCCATCGGGCAGCGAGTCGTAGTTGACCTCGCGCCGCGCGCGCGTGAAATCGTCCTCGTCGCTGTCGAGCAGGCCCACGTGCGACTCCAGCGCCACCACCTCGCTCATGCGGTGCATGAACAGGAACGCGGCGAGCACGACGCCGACCTCGACCGCCACCGTGAGGTCGATCGTCACGGTGAGCAGGAAGGTGACGATGAGCACGAGCCGGTCGCCCGGCGGCGAGCGCATGAGCTGACGGATGCGCTCGATCTCGCTCATGTTCCAGGCGATGATCAGCAGCATCGCCGCCATCGCCGGCAGCGGCACCTGGTTGGCCAGCGGCGCGGCGAGCAACACGAAGCACAGGATGAACAGCGCGTGGGCCATGCCCGCGACCGGCGAGCGCGCGCCCGCGCGCACATTGGTGGCGGTGCGCACGATCGCGCCGGTGGCGGGCAGCCCGCCCACCAGTGCCGAGGCGGTGTTGGCCACGCCCTGCGCCACCAGTTCGCAGTTGGAGCGGTGGCGCCCGCCGATCATGCCGTCGGACACCACCGCCGACAGCAGCGACTCGACCCCGCCGAGGAACGCGATCGTGAACGCGCTGGGCAACAGCTCGTGCACGCGCGCGAGGTCGAAGCTGGGCAGGTGCGGCAGCGCGAGCTCGCGCGGCACCGGGCCGAAACGCGACACGATGGTCTCCACCGGCAGTTGCAGCAGCACCGTCGCCAGCGTCGCCAGCACCACCGCGATGAGGAACGCCGGCCAGTGCGGACGCCAGCGGCGCAACGCGATGAGCAGCGCGAGCGTGGCCAGCGCCAATGCGCTCGCCCACGGGTTCAGGCTGCCGATGTGGCTCGCGTAGGCCTGCCAGCGCGGCAGGAACTCGGCCGGCAGCTTGTCGATGTCGAGCCCGAGCAGGTCCTTGATCTGGCTGCTGAAGATGCTGACCGCGATGCCCGCGGTGAAGCCGGTGATGACCGGCTGCGGCATGTACTTGACCAGCGTGCCCAGGCGCAGCAGGCCGGCAAGGATGAGCATCGCACCCGCCATGAGCGTGGCGACGATGAGGCCGTCGTAGCCGTGGTGCGCGATCACGCTGTACACCACCGGGATGAACGCGGCGGTCGGTCCACCGATCTGCACGCGCGAGCCGCCCAGCGCGGAGATCAGGAAGCCGGCCACGATCGCGGTCTGCAGGCCCACCGCCGGCGTGGCACCCGAGGCGATCGCCAGCGCCATCGACAGCGGCAGCGCGACGATCGCGACCGTGAGCCCCGCCATCAGGTCGCTGCGCAGGTCGCGCGCGCCATAGCCCTGGCGCAGGATGGTCACGAGCTTGGGCACGAACAGGTGCCACTGCGGCGAGGCGACAGGCGTGGTGGCCGACATGGAGGCAGGAGTCCCGGTGTGGGTGGCGTGGGCCGCGGCGCGCGATTGTATCGCGGGCCCGAATCTACAGCTTGCGCCGTGGCGGCACGAGGAAATCGCCGAACAGCAGCCCGGCCACGATCGCGATGAGGATCGCGGTCATGGTGATCGCGGTGTCGATGCCCAGCAGCACGTTGCGGTCGAGCACGTAGCTGAGGCTGCGGAAGCCCACGCTGCCGGGCACCAGCAGGATGATGCCCGGCTCGCGGATCAGCGCACCGGGGCGCTGCGCGAGCCGCGCGAACAGGTTGCTGGCCGCGCCGACCACCAGCGCGCCGAGGAAGGTGCCGAAGATCGGCGTGACGTGGGTGCCACCGACCTGGGTGCACAGGTAACCCAGCAGCGGCGCCGCCACCACCACCGGCGCGAACCGGCGCGGCGACTTGAACAGCACCGCGAACGACAGTGCGCCGGCGAGGATCGCCACCCATTCGGCCCAGTCCGGGATCGGCACGCTGCGCGCGGCCGGCGGCACGATGCCCAGGTAGGCGCAACCCTGCAACGCCGCCGCGCTGCCGAACAGCAGCTTGAGCAGGGTGGTCAGCGCGCCCATCATGCGCGCGGTCCCCGATACCAGGTGCTGGCTCGAGAGTTCGCGCACCGCGGTGGTCAGCGTCATGCCCGGAATCAGCACGATCACGCTCGCGATCACCAGCGGGCGGATCTCGATCGGCGTGAGGTAGTTCGCCACCAGGATGCACAGCAGCGTCGATACGAACGCGGCCACCGCCTCCAGCGCGTTGCCGAAGCTCGGCCAGCGCAGCGGCAACAGCGTCATGCCGCCGATCAGCAGGCCGTTGACGAAGGCCACCGCAATCTCGACCCAGCCGGTGTGCAGGATCGCCGCGACCGTGGCCGAGGCGGCACCGAACGCGAGCACGGTCGCGGCGTGGGTGTAGCGGCTGAGCCGGCGCGCGCCGATTTCGCGCAGCTGGCGCCAGCCTTCGGCCAGGTCGAGGTCGCCCGCGATCACGCGATCGGCGATCGCATCGACCTGGCACAACCGCGCGAGGTTGACCTCACCCGGCGACACCCGCACCACCTGGGTGAACTCGGCAAGGTCGTCGCCACGCGCGGCCTCGCCGAAGGACATCACGATCGAGGTGGGCGTCGACAGCGCGTTGCATTTCAGGCCCAGCCGCGCGCTGGCGAGGTTGACCACGTCTTCCAGGCGCGGCGCCGCCGTGCCGTACTCGTGCAGGCGCCGCGCCAGCTCGACGATGAAGCCGGTGCGGGTCTTGAACGAATAGCGCTGGTCTGCGGGTGCGGACATCGCGCAATGATGCACTGCGGCGAGCGCCAGCCGCGAGGGGGTGCGGCGCCATGGATTGAACCGCGCTTCAGCTGCCGCCATTGCCGTTTGCGGGCGGCCTGCTAGCCTTGCCTGGATGCCCGAGGCCACCCCCCCATTCCTGCGCGAGGACGGCGAGCGCTTGAGCGTTGGCGGTGACTGGACGCTGGCGCTCGCGGCGCAGCTGGCCGGCGCGGTTGCGCGGCAACGCGCCGGGCTGCCCGAGCACCTGCGCATCGACGCCAGCGCGATCACGCGCCTGGACACCGCGGGGGCGCGCCTGCTGCTCGACCTGGCCGATCCCGGCCGCATCGATGGCCTCGATCCACGCCGTCATGCGCTGCTCGAAGCGGTCGCCCGCGCCACGCTGCCCGACGCCACGCCCGCGCGCCGCGACCACGGCCTGCTCGAGCTGTTCGAACGCACCGGCGCAGCGGTGCGGGCGATCACGCGCGACGCGATCCGGCTGGTCGGCTTCATCGGCCTCGTGCTCGCCACGCTCGCGCGCAGCCTGCCCGACCCGCGCCGCTGGCGCCCGACCGCGCTCGCCTACCACCTCGAACAGACCGGGCTCGACGCGGTGCCGATCGTGGTGCTGCTCAATTTCCTTGTCGGCGCGGTGGTGGCGTTCCTCGGCGCCACCGTGCTCAAGGATTTCGGCGCGACGATCTACACGGTCGAACTCATCGGCTACTCGTTCCTGCGCGAATTCGGCGTGCTGCTCACCGCGATCCTCATCGCCGGCCGCAGTGGCAGCGCGTTCACCGCGCAGATCGGCTCGATGAAGGCCCGCGAGGAAATCGACGCAATCCGCACGCTCGGCCTCGACCCGGTCGAAGTGCTGGTGCTGCCGCGCCTGCTCGCGCTGCTCATCGCCTTGCCCCTGCTCACCCTGCTGGCGATGCTCGCCGGCATCGTCGGCGGCGCGGTGGTGGGCGCGTTGAGCATGGACATCTCACCCACACTGTTCATCACCCGCCTGCACGACCTCGGCGCCACGCGCCACTTCTGGGTCGGCATGAGCAAGGCGCCCGTGTTCGCCTTCCTCATCGCCACGATCGGCTGCCTCGAAGGCTTCAAGGTTTCGGGCAGCGCCGCCTCGGTCGGCACGCACACCACCTCCAGCGTGGTGCAGGCCATCTTCATGGCCATCCTCGTCGACGCGCTCGCCGCGGTGTTCTTCATGGAGATCGACGTGTGATGGCCGCTGGGCGCAAGCGCGCGGGGGCGCGGTGCCGTACCGCACCTTGCGTACTCGGGGGTCGTTGGCGCGTGTGGACGTTGGTGGTCGTCCGGTCATCCGCTTCGGTGCGACAACCGACGCTGACGACACTGGCTTGCTCGCGGAGCAGGCTTGGGCGCGCAGGAGCGCGCTGCTCTTGCCGACGCCCATCAGCGGCGGCGGGCGGTGGCCGAAGCGGCCCGCAGGGGGAGCGCGATGGATCGCGCTCATTGCGCCGTCAGCACACGGACGTGCTGTCGGCGC